>SFUD01000032.1 GCA_004561775.1 bacterium
GAAGCAACTTTACCAGAGCAGTGGCCCAACTGCCGCTTCCTACCATTGCAACCCTCAATTCCTTTCCTTTATTCTTTTCAAAAAATGTCTCTTCCATTACTTTTCCATTTGAAGATACCCCTTGTCGTCTATGATATCCCCCCTCTGGGAGGCCTCAACGGCAAGTCTGTCACATCTTTCATTCTCCGGATGCCCCGCGTGACCCTTTATCCATATAAACTCCAAACTGGAGAAGGTCTGCGAAACATTCAGAAAGAGGCCCCACAAATCGGAATTCTTCTTTTTTGAAAGATCCTTGCTGACCCAACTCTTCAACCACCCATTGTTGACTGCATTTACAACATAAGAGGAATCTGAATAGATCTTTACCGGAATCTCTCTCTTCTTTATTGCTTTAAGCCCCTCTATTACCCCAAGCAGCTCCATTCTGTTATTTGTTGTGAGTCTGAAGCCTTGGGAGAGCTCCTTTCTATATGAACCATACTTAAGAACCACTCCATACCCGCCCGGCCCGGGATTGCCCCTGCTGGAGCCGTCTGTGTAGAGGAGAATAGGTTCTGTAATCATCACTCTGCCTCCTTGCCTCTAAAATCCTTGGAACTTATGGTAAGGGGGTTGGCATTCATCTCATCATAACGGATTCTGTTATGATAAATGTCTATTGCCAGGAAGATGGCTGCAAGCATAGATTGCGGAGAGGCCTTGCACTCTCCAGCGATGTCATACGCCGTGCCGTGGTCCGGAGATGTTCTTACCACCGGCAATCCTGCCGTAAAGTTCACGCCCTGATTGAAGGCAAGGCATTTGAATGGAATAAGCCCCTGGTCGTGATACATTGCAAGAAGAGCATCAAACTCATACTGCATATGCACACTGAAGAACCCATCCGGTGGATATGGTCCAAATGCCATTATTCCCTCATCTGCCGCCTTGTGGATTGCAGGGATAATGACATCTGTCTCCTCCGAGCCAAGCAGCCCGTTGTCTCCGGCGTGCGGATTGAGTCCCAGAACGGCGATCTTAGGCTTTACTATGCCGAAGTCCCGCTTGAGGGAGTCATTCATAAGCCTTATCTTGTTAAGTATTCCCTCTATGGAGAGAGACCCCGAGACCTTGGCAACAGGAAGATGGTTGGTAACTATTCCCACCCTCATGTTGTCTGCGCAGAGGAACATAAGTCCATCCTTTGCCCCAAAGGCATCTATGAGATACTCCGTATGCCCAGGGAAGCCAAAATTCTCCTGTGCCACAGCCTTCTTGTTGAAGGGGGCGGTAACAAGAATATCCAACTTTCCCTCTTTAAGCTCCTTTACAGCAGCCTTAAGCGAAAGGATGGCGGATAAAGAGCCGTCGTGTGAGATATGTCCCGGCTCCACTTGCATTGTATCCGGAACGCAATTTACTATATTTATCCTCTTCTGATGGGCATCAGAGGCGGATGCCACTATGTTGCTGTTTATATGGTCCGTCTCCGGCATCATCTTTTTATTTATTCCGAAAGCCTTTGATGATCCATATATTACGGGAGTGCACATATCCAAAATTCTCGCATCGGAGAGGGCCTTTATTATCACCTCATACCCGATGCCGTTCATATCTCCCTGCGTAATTCCCAATATCAATTTTTGCATAATGCTCCTAATTATTAAACGTTGCAAGTTACAAAAAAATGAGGAGTAAAGAAAATATAATCTTAACACTTAATTTCATAAATTTGTGGTTTATGGCGGATATATTTCAGACAGAGATAAAGTTTCTCCCCGGCGTTGGTCCTAAGAGAGCGGAACTGCTCTCCAAAGAGCTTAATATAGAGACCTTTGGAGACCTCTTCTACTTTCTGCCCTATCGCTATGTAGACAAGAGCCGCATCTACTCCATAAGGGAGGTGCAGCCCACAATGGCCTACATACAGATAAGGGCCCTTGTAAGGAGTATAAACAAGATTGGAACCAACCCGCACAACTACCGCCTCTCCATCATTGTACAGGACGGCACAGGAGAGATGGAGCTTGTCTATTTTAAGGGAATAAAGTGGATAGAGTCCAAAATAGAGGTTGGCAAGGAGTATATTATCTTTGGCAAACCCACAGAGTTTAATGGCAGAATCAATATTGTTCATCCCGAACTCACCTCCCCCACAGAGCATGGCATTCCCGGAGCAGGTACAATGATGGGCATCTACCCAAGCACAGAGCGGCTGAAGAACAGCAACATTGGCAACAAGGCAATTGCCAAGATGCAATACACCCTATGGGAGCGGTGCGGCCAAGGCATAGAGGAGACTCTTCCGGAGGATTTCATAAAGGAGCACCGCCTTGCCTCTCTGCAATTTGCGCTGCAGAACATACATTTTCCCGCAGATGCTCTCTCCCTCTCAAAGGCAGAATTCCGCCTTAAGTTTGAGGAGCTCTTCTACCTTCAGCTGGGGCTGCTGAAGCAGCGCGGAATACGTACCAGAATGAGCAACGGCATCATAATGCACAGCGTCGGGAAGAAATTTACAGACTGCTACAACGCCCTGCCCTTTCCGCTTACAGGAGCTCAGAAGAGGGTTATAAAGGAGATGCGCGCAGATATGAAGAGCGGAAGGCAGATGAACAGGCTGCTGCAGGGTGATGTGGGAAGCGGCAAGACGCTTGTTGCGCTGCTTGTCTCACTTATTGCCTGCGACAACGGCTATCAGGCCTGCATAATGGCACCCACAGAGGTTCTTGCGCAACAGCACTACAAGAATATCTCCAAAATGCTTGACCCTCTGGGGATAAGGTGCGCCCTGCTTACGGGAAGCACCAAGACTAAGGAGAGACGCGCTCTGCATCAGGGGCTTGTGGATGGCACCATAGAGATTCTGGTGGGCACCCACGCGGTAATTGAGGATAATGTGGAGTTTAAAAACCTTGGACTTGCCGTAATTGACGAACAGCACAGATTTGGTGTGGAGCAGAGGGCTAAATTGTGGTCCAAATCCCAGGTTCCCCCTCACATAATGGTTATGACTGCCACTCCTATTCCAAGAACTCTTGCAATGACCCTTTACGGAGATTTGGATGTATCTCTTCTTGACGAACTTCCGCCAGGCAGGAAGCCCATCACCACACTGCACGCCACAGAGAGTCACAGGGGCAGAATATATGCCTTTATGAAGGAGCAGATTAAGGCCGGGCGGCAGGTCTTTATTGTCTATCCGCTCATTAAGGAGAGCGAGAAGATGGATTATCAGAACCTGGAGGAGGGCTATCTGCGCATAGTGGAGCAGTTTCCCGCTCCCGAATATGTTACCGCCGTTGTGCACGGAAAGCAGAAGAATGAGAACAAAGAGCACGATATGAATCTCTTTGCCTCCGGAAGGGCGCACATTCTTGTGGCCACCTCCGTTATAGAGGTTGGCGTGGATGTGCCAAATGCCTCCGTTATGATTATAGAGAGCGCAGAACGCTTTGGCCTAAGCCAGTTGCACCAGCTGCGCGGCAGGGTTGGAAGAGGCTCGGAGCGCTCCTACTGCATTCTTATGACAGGTTACAAACTTAGCAAGGAGAGCAGAGAGAGGATAGAGCTTATGTGCCAGACACAGGATGGGTTCCAACTTGCAGAGGCGGATATGAGAATGAGAGGCCCGGGAGACCTTGAGGGCACCGTACAGAGCGGCCTTGCAATAGACCTCCATATAGCTAATCTTGCCAAAGATGGCCCTGTGCTGGAGGAGGCCAGGAGAGCCGCAATGGAGATACTTGACAATGACCCGCTGCTTGAAAAGCCGCAGAACGCCCTCTTCCAAAAGCAGCTAAAACTCCTGCGCAAACAGGGCAAGGAGGCAAGAGACTACTCGGTAATTAGTTAACCCATAGGGAAAAGCAGACTAAACGAGAATAAACAGAATAATCGGGAATAAGCAAATAAAAAGAGAAGAGATATGAAATATTTTGGAGCACACGTAAGCGCATCGGGAGGAGTATACAATGCGCCACTTAATGCAAAGAAGATTGGAGCAACAGCATTTGCGCTCTTTACAAAGAACGAGCGCCAGTGGATTGCCAAGCCTCTTACAGAGAGCGATATAGCAAAGTTTAAGGAGAATTGTGCCGCAAACGGCTTCACCCCTGCGCAGATTCTGCCGCACGACAGCTACCTTATTAACCTGGGCAGCCCCAAAGAGGATGGGCTTGCCAAATCCAGAGAGGCCTTCATAGAGGAGATGCGCCGCTGCGGGCAGCTTGGGCTGGACAGGCTCAATTTTCACCCCGGCAGCCACCTGAATATGATAAGCGAAGATGAGTGCCTGAGAATAATTGCAGACTCCATAAACATAGCGCTTGAGCAGACAGAGGGGGTTACTGCAGTGATAGAGAATACTGCCGGTCAGGGCAGCAATATGGGCTATAGATTCGAGCACCTTGCGCAAATAATTGATATGGTGGAGGATAAGAGCCGCGTAGGAGTCTGTATAGATACCTGCCACGCCTTTGCTGCAGGCTATAAGATTAATACTCCCGATGACTTTTCCAACACCTTCCTGGAGTTTGAGAAGATTGTCGGGTTCCGTTACCTGCGGGGAATGCACCTTAACGACGCCACAAAAGATGTTGCCAGCCGCGTAGACCGCCACAGCAGCCTTGGGGAGGGCTTCATAGGCAAAGAGACCTTTGAACTTATTGCAAAAGACCCCCGCTTCGACGGCATTCCGCTCATACTGGAGACCCCAGACCCGGAGAGGTGGCCTCAAGAGATAGCAATGCTCTTTGCCGCCTCCCGATAAATGATTACATAATCTGCATTTTGAGCCCAAGCGACAAACCAACTATATCCTTTAGTTTTACGCTGCTGTCCTGAAACATACAACGGATATAGAGGTCGCAAGTGCTAAGCTCATAAAAAGCGGTCATACTCTTAATAAACTTCCTTTTATTATTGGGAATTATAACCGTAATGCGCTGACCCATAAAGATATTGAGCCTCACCCTTGTAGAGAGAAACTGATAATACTTGTCCGGATATCGTGAGGGCTGGCTCCGCCAAAAGGCCTTGCCAAAGACAGTGTTGGCATAAAGGCCTACAGTAAGCGGCTCCAGCCTCCACTCCTCCCCCAGCCTCTTGTTCCACGGAATAAAGGTCTCCTTCAGCGTCATTGTCATCCTAACAGAATGCCCCTTATACTTTGGAATCCATCCAAAGAGCAGATGCGTCTCCCACTGATTCCGTTTACCGTAATTCCAACCCAAGCCAAAAGAGAGAAGCCCCATATTGCCGGCATTCTGCATAATAAACTGCGACGGCTGCAGCGACTGCCAAACAGAACTATAACGCTTCATACGCCTCTCATACCTGCTCAGTTCCAGACTATCCGCAACCTGCTCTATCTCCTCCTGGCTCCGCAGGCTATCTGCAACCTGCACGGTATCCGCAGCCTGCGGGGCATCCCCCTCGCTCCGCAGACTCTCCGCAACTTGCAGGGCATCCCCCTCGCTCCGCAGAGCATCGGCAACCTTTAGGTCCTCCCCAGTCTGCAGAGCATAGGCAGTCTGCGCACCGGATGCCACTTGCACCAACGAATCGGGAAGAGTTGCCCTTTCCATCTCACTGGCAGAAGAGAGCGCCACATTGCTCAAAAAGCAGAGACTAAAAAACAACCAACTCATAAGAATAGCCCTCCGGTGTAATAGTAAAGAGATAATAGTTCCTATGCGAAATGCAGTCCACCCCAAAATAGAGAAGTCCGTCATTATAAATATCGGTCACACTCTGCTCGTGACAATGCCCGGCAACACAGAACATTATCCCCGGGAAAAAGCGAACATAACGCTGAAAACTCTTAACCACATTATTGTTGAACTGATCGCTATATGGAGGCGCATGCATAAGAACAATCGTGCGGTCAAATTTCTCCCTATCCTTAGTCATCTCACTCTCCATAAAATCAAAGTTAGGAACCGCCGCCATATAATCATACTCGGTAGCATTGGTATTAAGCGCAACAAATTTTACCCTTGCGGCAATAAAACTAAAATCCACCTCCCCAAACATAGCCTCATATACTGCTTCACCGGTACCAAGAAAATCGTGATTGCCAATAAGGGCAACATACGGAGGCTTCAACTCATCAAGCTCCTCCCGGGCCCATACAAACTCCTTGGTAGTACCCGTATCGGACAAATCACCGCAATGAACAACAAAATCCACATCCCCCTTGGCATTAATATCAGATACAGCATCCCTCAAATCCGAATACCAACAATGCGAATCACTAATCACCGCCACCTTAACACTGCTTTTGGCAGCACAAGCACTCTCAATCTCAATAATATGATGTCTGTTAATATCAGTCTCTCCACCAAAATCAGTATCATAAGGATGAGTCTGAAAACATCCCTGCAACAACACAGTAACAAGAGCAACAAGCCCCAATAATGAAAAAACTCTCATAACAGCAAAATTATCAAAAAAAACCAATCACCGCAACCTCCCAAATAGAACCAATAATTATCTATTTGTCGCAAAACAATCACAAGAACTATCCGCTGCAAAGGTCCTTAAGGTATGAACGCCGGTGTTTGGCTCCTCCCGAGCACAAAATTGGCATTTTTGTGCGCTTTTGCTAGCAAGTTTCTTCCCGATTGGCACCCCCGGCCAGCAACAAACCTCATTCGGCGGAGAAGAGTACTCCGGTTTGGCTAGCAATCTGGCACATCTGAGCCGGATTTGCTAACTCGCAGCTGCGGCATACGGCCTTTCGCTGCATTTATTCATATATGTGTACCCATCCCCGTTACTGCCGCCTTGAGCCGCTGCTCAGACATAGCAAATCTTTCGGCCCATCTGCACCGATTGCCTACGCCACCTGCGTATCTCCGCCGGATGAGGCTGTCGCCTGGCCAGGGAGCAGCTGCAGGATGGCAAATGATGCTACCCGCGGAGTCGGGAACTCTTCCGCACAGACCGTGGACGACCATGTCCCTCGTGAATGGGAGGACCCGCAAGCGAAGCGCTGCGGGGGGATGGAGCGAAGCGGAAGTCTGTGCGGAAGAGGTTGCCGA
>SFUD01000033.1 GCA_004561775.1 bacterium
CATTTATTCTTAGAGGCTTTGGAAAAGAGTTGTTTAAGTTTGTTGGAGCTTGCCGTCTCCAGATTAGAACTCATCAATTGGCAGGCAATCAGAAAGATTCCAATACCTGCTATCAAAGTAAGAATAGAGGATAGAACTGCTACTATATCCATATCTTAAAAAACGTTGGTGTTACGCAAGCATTGCCTCAGCAAGAGCTTGCATTTGAGGGGCATCTGTACTTTTGAGGGCACTCTTAAGTGAGACAACAGGCTCTGCAATCTCAATCTCCTTCATTGGCTCCAGCATTGCCTTAATATGTTTGGCCGCCATAGGAGCCCAGGTACCATTCTCAATAATGCCAAATCTTCTCCTCTTAAAGCCTTTAATGGAGAGCTTATAGAGGAAATAGTGCATTGGCGGGAAGAGAGAGGCATCGTAAGTAGAAGAAGCAAGCACAATCTTGCCAACCTTAAAGGCATCCTCCACAACGCCAGCCATATCATCTCTGGTAAGGTCCTTAACAATAACCTTGGCGCCCTTATCCCTTAACATCTGAGCAAACTGCAGCGCAGCCGCCTTTGTGTGACCGTGAATAGAGGCGTGGGCAACAAGCACAGTATCAGGCTCCTCCGGAACATAAGCGCTCCAAAGGGTATAGAGACGCAGCGCTTCTGCCATCTTCTCACCCTCAAGCACAGGGCCGTGCAGCGGAGCAATCTTAGCAATCTCCAAACCGGCAGCCTTCTTAAGCACAGCAGCAACATTATCGCCATACTTGCCGCATATGTTAAAATAGTACCTTCTTGCCTCAGGAGTCCAGTTATCAGCATCGGCATCATAAACGCCAAATTTGCCAAAGCCATCGGCGCTGAAGAGAGTCTTCTCTGCAGCAAGGTAGGTCATAATAACCTCAGGCCAGTGCACCATAGGCGCAGCCACAAATGAGAGTGCCATACCATTGCCAAGGTCCAGAGTATCACCCTCTTTCACAACCTTAATCTCTGCCTTCAGATTCTCATTGAAATTAAGGATAAATTTGGAAGCCTGCAGGCTGCAGACTATGGCAGCATCGGGATACTTATCCATAAAAGCAGAGATGGAACCACTATGGTCCGGCTCCATATGCTGCACAACAAGATAATCGGGAGTCTTGCCCTGCAGAGCAGCCTCCAACTTGGAGAGCCACTCGCTGCACTTTCTCTTATCTACAGTATCCATAACTGCCAGCTTCTCACCCTTTACAAGATAGCTGTTATAGCACATTCCCTGAGGAACATAGTACTGACTCTCAAAGAGATCTATATCTCTGTCGTCAACACCTATATATACAACATTACTCATAATACTCTATTTAAAAAATACAAAAATTCAGGCCTATGCAAGGCGCTGCAAAATTACTACAAAAATATTACACTACAATAGAGAAACATTATAGTTTTAGAATATGTAAAAGAGTTAATTTTGCCGTATGGAGAATATCATAAAGATTGCAGCAGACCCGGCCATAGAGGCAATGGCAGAGAGAACCATAGCGCGCTGGGGCAAAGAGGAGTGGCGGGCAGTCATCCTCACAAACGAGATTCACGGCCACATAGGCATTTACAGCACCATAGGCGCAAAGATGGGCATATATGCATTGGAATTATTATCCCGATTGTGCAACAAAGCAGAAGAGCTTAAGGTTCTGAGTTTTGCAGGAAGCCGCCCGCCCGTAAGCTGCTTTAACGACGGGCTGCAGATAAGCACAGGGGCCACCCTGGGGCACGGCTCTATAAAGATTGCAAAGAGTTGCTCATTGAGCAAAGGGTGCAAAGAATGTGCAGATTGCGAAGAGCTCATAGAGTGCGCAGAGAGCAGAGAGTGCGGAGAGAGCAAAGAGTGCGCAGATGCAAGAGTGGAAGCAATATTCAGATTCAGAGCAATTTGCAGCACAGAGGCCAAAGAGATGCAATTGCGCTTATGGCTTAAAGAGGAGCTGAGGCAGCAGATTGCGGGCGACATTGCAAATGCAGTCAAGCAATATGGTCATACTCCCGATTATTGGCTGCAGGTGCGCAGACTTGCGCTTGACTATTGGCAGCAGTGGAACAGGGCAGAGATATTTGAAGCTGAAGCACAACGCGGGCAAAGGACTGCAAAGGTACGCAGAAAATATAATTATTAAAAGAGCAGAGGGCGTTGAATAAATTTTTTATGCAACGTTACTTTGCAGTCCGTTATGGAAATTCTCAAGCACGAATGCGGCATTGCAATGATAAGACTCCTCAAGCCGCTGGAATATTACAAACGGAAATACGGTACATCTTACTACGCGCTGGACAAGCTCTATCTTATGATGGAGAAACAGCACAACAGAGGTCAGGAGGGGGCCGGAATAGCTTGTGTCAAACTTAATCAGGAGCCCGGACACGAGTATATGTACAGAGAGAAATCAGAGGGCAAGGAGGCAATCACCAATATCTTTGCGGCTGCAAGACGCCATCTGGAGGTTCCGGACAAGGACGACCCGGATGCCAATCCACCCTTTAACGGAGAGCTCTATATGGGTCACCTCCGCTACTCCACAACAGGCAAGGGCGGGCTCAAATATGTGCATCCATTCCTTAGGCGCAACAACTGGAAGGCAAAGAACCTCTGCCTCTGCGGCAACTTCAATATGACAAATGTAGAGGAGGTCTTCAAACTCCTTACAGACCAGGGACAGTCGCCGCGAATCTACTCAGACACCTATATAATGTTGGAGTACCTGGGCCACAGGCTGGACAGGGAGGTTGAGCGCAATTTCCGCAATGCAAAGGCCAAAGGACTTGAAGGAAGAGAGATAACAGAGTACATAGACAACAATGTGGATATGGCAAATGTGCTGGAATCCACAATGCCCCACTTCGACGGAGGATATGTTGTCTGCGGAATCACCGGCAGCGGCGAGTTCTTCACAATGAGAGACCCCAACGGCATAAGACCTGCCTTCTACTACTGCAACGATGAGATAGTTGCCGTTGCAAGCGAGAGGCCTGTGCTCCAGACAGTCTTTGATAAAAAATGTGAAGATATTGCAGAACTAAAGCCGGGCCAGGCGCTGCTTGTAACCAAATCGGGAGAGGTAAGATTCCGTCAGATAATTAAGCCGCAGCAATACAGAGCCTGCTCCTTTGAGAGAATCTATTTCAGCAGGGGCAACGACAGAGATATCTACAGAGAGCGCAAAGAGTTGGGCGCGCAACTGGCAGAGAGCGTGCGAAGGGCTGTAGATGGGGAGCTGGAGAGAACAGTAGTCTCATACATACCCAACACCGCAGAGATTGCCTACTATGGCCTTGTAGAGAGCCTGCGCAAAATCTCTCCGCTGCTGCGTGCAGAGAAGATTGTCTCAAAAGATATCAAACTGCGCACCTTTATAACAGAGAGCGCCTCCAGAAGAGACCTCTCTGCACACGTCTATGACATAACCTCCGGTGTAGTGGAGCCCCACAGAGACAACCTTGTGGTAATAGACGACAGCATAGTAAGGGGAACCACCCTGCGCGAGAGCATAATAAGAATTCTGGCAAGACTGGAGCCAAAGAAGATTGTAATTGTAAGCTCTGCGCCGCAAATCCGTTATCCCGATTTCTACGGCATAGATATGAGCAACCTCACAGACTTTATTGCCTTTCAGGCCTGTGTGGCACTCATAGAGGAGAGGGGAATGGGCTCGCTTATGGAGAGCATCTACCAAGAGGCGCTGCAGAGCAGCGTGGATGACAACCCTGTAAGGCGGCTCTACGAACCCTTTACCGCAGAGGAGATCTCTGCAAAGATGGCGCAGCTGCTGCGCCCATCGGGAGTGGATATCCCTATGGAGTTCATCTTCCAGAGTATGGAGGGGCTGCACAAGGCAATACCCAATCACCCCGGAGACTGGTACTTCTCCGGCCACTACCCTACCCCGGGCGGCAACAGAATGATAAAGAGGGTATTTGTAAAATTCTACCAGGAGTATATGCAAAAGGGGCAAAGAGCAAATGAGGGAAAAAGCAACTAAAGTGATATGCACAGAAGGTAATAGGAGAGCAATATGAAAGAGAGAAGATTTATATTTGTAACGGGAGGCGTAGTCTCATCGCTTGGAAAGGGGATAATCTCCGCATCTATAGGCAAACTGCTGCAGGCCAGGGGCTACAGCATAACAATTCAGAAATTTGACCCATACATAAATATAGACCCGGGCACCCTTAACCCCTACGAGCACGGAGAGTGCTATGTTACCAGAGATGGTATGGAGACAGACCTGGACCTTGGTCATTATGAGCGCTTTACAGGAATAGAGACCACCCGCGACAACTCTGTTACAACAGGCCGTATATACCACACCGTAATAGAGAACGAGAGAAGGGGCAACTACCTTGGCAAAACAATTCAGGTTGTGCCACACATTACAGACGAGATTAAGAGAAGGATTCTCCGCAAAGAGGACCCAAGGGAGTATGACTTTATAATCACAGAGGTAGGAGGAACAATAGGCGACATAGAGAGCGCCCCCTTTATGGAGGCAATAAGGCAGCTCAAATGGGAGCTTGGCAAAAACTGCGTAAATATCCACCTCACCTATGTGCCATATCTTAAGGCTGCAGGAGAGCTTAAGACCAAACCCACACAGCACTCCGTAAAGGAGATGCAGGGAATGGGAATACAGCCGGAGATTCTGATTCTGCGCACAGAGAGAGACCTGGACAAAGCAGTACTGGAGAAGGTTGCCTCCTTCTGCAACGTAGAGAGAGATTGCGTTGTGCAGAGCCAAGACCTTCCAAGCATCTACGAGGTACCGCTCAATATGCAGAAGCAGGGGCTGGACAAGGCAATCCTGCGCAAGCTTCAACTCCCTTGTGAGGGCACTCCCGATATGGAGGAGTGGCGCAAATTTGTGGAGGATATGAATAACGCAAAGGAGATTGTAAAGATAGCGATGGTGGGCAAATACGATCTTCAGGATGCCTATAAGAGCATTCGGGAGAGCCTTATCCACGCAGGAGTGCGCAACGGCAAAAGGGTGAAGATAGAGTTTGTAAATAGCGAATTCATTACCAAGGAGAATGTGGCAGAGAGGCTATCGGGAGCAAAAGGAGTTGTAATATGCCCGGGCTTTGGCCAGAGGGGCATAGAGGGAAAGATAATTGCAGCAGAATATTGCCGCCTGCAGAATATGCCAACCTTTGGCATCTGCCTTGGAATGCAGATGATGGTGATAGAGTTTGCCAGGAATGTGCTAGGTTATGCAGATGCTAACAGCAGGGAGATGGACCTTGCAACGCCCCACAATGTGATAGATATTATGGAGGAGCAGAAGAGCATTACAATGATGGGAGGCACAATGCGTCTTGGAGCATACAATTGCCAACTTCTGCCGGGCAGCAGGGTGAGGAGCATCTATGGCAAGGAGCAGATAAAGGAGCGCCACAGACACCGCTACGAGTTTAACAACAAATTTCTGGAGGAGTACCAGAAGAGGGGTATGATATGCAGCGGACGCAACCCGGAGAGCGGGCTTGTAGAGATTGTGGAGATACCGGAACTTAAGTGGTATATAGGCACACAGTTCCACCCCGAATACTCAAGTACCGTGCTTAATCCGCATCCGCTCTTTGTAGATTTTATCAGAGCTGCTGCTCTTTAACAACATACTCTATAATCTTCTGCACCTCATATTGCAGAAGCGGCACAGGGAGAACTATGGGATTATTATAGTCATAGTGGAGAACCACCAGGTTCATTTCACTTACCTTAAGTCCGTAGTTCTTCTGGAGTATATAGCGGTAAAGGTTCTGCTGCAGGCAATAGTGATAATAAGTGGTATCGGGAAGCCTCTCCAATCCATTCTTTCCATAGTTCCAGAACTTCTTTGGATTTGGGTCAATCTTATTGCTGCGCTTCCAGTCATAAATTTTATATGTACCGTCCGGCTCTGCGGCAAGCAGGTCTATAGTTCCGGCAATCCTGGCATCTGTATCATAAATGCTCCACTCTGTGCGGAAGGGTACAATGCTCCTCTGGCTGCGGAACTTCTGGTAGTGGCTCCACTCCTTTGCTATTGAGACCACCTTCTGCACCTGCACATATTCTCCGCTATACTCCACTTTGCAGTTTAGCTCAGGTGCGGTTTTGCCATTTATGCTCTCCTCTATCTCTTTATGCAGATGTGTGCCGGCAAGAGAGGCCTCTGCGCCCTTTGCATCCCACTCCTCTCTGAGCCTCTTGGCCTTAGCGTGGTTATTGTCACATTTTCTGAGACTTACCTTTAACGCATCAAACTCGTTGAAGAACTTCTTAATGACGGTACTTACAGAGGTCATCTCTCCCACACCCTTCACTGTGTAGGTGTGAGACTCCTCCTCAAAATCCAGCAAAGAATCCTGAGGGAAGGAGATGTCCGAACCGTTCAAATTAATTTTCTTCATACCAAATGCTTTTGTATTTTTGCATCTATCTATGCAAAATTAAAATATTTATCCCTTTATGGCAACAAAATTTAAAAATATAATAGGCTTAACTCTCTGCCTCATTACATTTGCAATTACAATCAACTCCTGCTGCGGAGAGGGTCAGCAAAAGAGAAATCTTACAATAGTGGTCTCGCTGGATGCCTTCAGATGGGACTATCCAACCATATACAATACTCCTTGGCTGGACAGCATTGCAGCAAACGGAGTGGCGGCAACAATGGTTCCCTCCTACCCCTCCTCCACCATCCCCAACCACTTTACCCTTGCAACAGGGCTTGTACCAGACCACCACGGCATAGTAAACAGCCAGTTCTGGGCGCCTGAGAAGGGAGAACTCTTCTCTATGGGAGATAGCGCAACCCGCTACAATCCCTACTACTTTGGCGGCGAGCCAATATGGGTAACAGCAAAGAAGCAGGGCGTAAAGAGCGCAAGCATCTACTGGGTAGGCTCGGATGTGGCCATTCAGGGTCTTTATCCCGATTACTACCTCCGCTGGGACAACGAGCCCCGTCTCACCTATCCGCAGAG
>SFUD01000034.1 GCA_004561775.1 bacterium
TGCGCTGCAGGTCTGTAAGGGTTCTTAGAGGAACCTGTCTTATTGTAACCAGTATGCCCTCTGAAATGATGAATGAGACCGCCTCTGTAGAATAGCTGTCCGGCCCGGGTATAAGGAAGTTTGTATTTGCAAATATTGTGGTCTCTGTCTCCGAGTATCGGGAAGAACTCTCAATCTCCTCCGCTGTGGCGCGGCTCTGCAGAGTTGTATCAAGGAACTCCTCTACAGTTCTCTTCTCATCTCCGGTTGGCTCAACAAGGTCTATCCAGAGCACATCGTCAAAGCCCAACTCTTCCAAATCTGCAAGGGTGCAGGATTCCGCAATCTGTCGGTTAGATTTGTAAAGAATTTTAATCATTTGCCGAGAGAATTAAGGTTAATACTACAGTAAGCGGACAAAGATAACAAAAAAAGCCGGATTGGCAATAACCTTTATTGCATAAGGTGCTCAAAAAGAATCTTTACTCCTATGAGTATCAATATTATTCCACCTGCAATGTTGGCGGCTTTGCCTATTCTCCTGCCCAGCGCCTTCCCGAATGCGAGTCCGATATACGAGGCTGCCGCCGTTGCCAATGCCGTTGCCGCTATTGTGAAGAGCGCCTTTTGGGGTGCAATTGCCAGCAGCGCAAGGCTTACTCCAACTGCAACCGCATCTATGCTGGTTGCTATGGAGAGCACCACAAGACGGCGCGGGTTAAGAAGGTCCGATGCGCTCTGATCCTCTTCGGGATGAAAGAGCGATTCATAGAGCATCTTGCCTCCAATCCAGAGCAGTATTGCAAAGGCCACCCAGTGGTCTATTGCGCCAAAATAGTTTGCTAAGAACTCGCCCACTCCCCAGCCTAGAGCTAGGAACCCGCTTTGGAAGAGAGCAAAGGAGAGTATTATGCGCATTCTTGCCCCTATGCTCAAGGAGCGTCTGCAAAGCAATATGCCTCCGCACAGAGAGACCGCAAAGGTGTCAAAGCAGAGGCATATTGATAATATTGTGAGTTCCAGCCAACTCATCTTCTACTCTCTAACTCTGAAGAGCCAGAGGCCTATAAAGGTAAGAAGTCCATTTACAATGAGGAGTGAGAAGCCCAGGTCGAAACCAAGGAAGGCCTTTCCCAGCGAGTTTAGAAGGATACAGAGCAGAGGAGCTGCCACTGCAATGTATGGGGTTGCCTTATCCTTTATCTTGTACTTTGTAAAGATTCCGAAGAAGAAGAGTCCAAGCAGCGGGCCATAGGTGTATGAGGCCAGTTTATAGACCAGATTAACTACAGCATCGTTACTGAGCACGAAGAGTATTACAATTATTATGAAGAAGAGGAATGTGAAGAGCGCGTGAATGAGTTTGCGCATTTTCTCCTTCTTCTGTGTATCCATATCTGTACGGCTGTTGAACTTGAGGAAGTCTACGCAATAGGATGTGGTAAGCGATGTAAGCGCGCCGCCCGCACTAGGATAGGATGCGGAGATAAGTCCAATAAGGAAGAGAACTCCCACGCCAATGCCAAGGTACTGGCTGGCAACCGTAGGGAACATCTCGTCTGTCTTTACTATGCCCATAGCCTCAAAGCCGCCCTTATCTGCAACATAGATTGAGAGGAGTGCGCCAAGAAGCACAAAGAAGAAGTTTACCACAACAATGATTATGCTTGTGGAGTACATATTCTTCTGCGCAGATTTGATATCCTTGCAGGCAAGGTTCTTCTGCATCATACTCTGGTCCAGACCGGTCATTGCCACTGTAACGAAGATACCCGCAACAAACTGCTTGATTGCATTTGTGCCGCTGCTCCAGTTCCAGTCAAAGAGATCTGTAAAGTGACCTCCAACAGCAGGATTAGGGTTCTCCGCCCCTGCCACTGCAGCCACCATATCTCCAAAGGACCAGTTCATATCCTTGCAGATGAAGAGGATTGTAAAGAGCACAGCCAATATCATAAAGGTTGTCTGAAGCACATCTGTCCAGATGATTGTCTTAACTCCACCCTTGTAGGTATAGAGGTAGATAAGCGCAAGGAAGATGAGTGTTACAAGCGCAAAGACTCCAAGGTCTGCCGCGTATGAGAGCTCTCCTCTTGGCACAAAGGCATAGAGCACAATTACTACCACAAAGATTCGCACTGCAGCGCCAAGTATTCTGGAGATCATAAAGACGCTTGTTGCAGTCTTATGGGAGGTTGTCCCGAATCTCTCTCCAAGATAGGAGTAGATGGAGGTGAGGTTCATCTTGTAGTAGAGTGGCAGGAGCAACTTTGCAATTACCAGATAACCTCCTACAAATCCAAAGACAAGAGGCATATAGTAGAAGTTCTGCGCCAGAACGTTACCCGGAACAGAGACAAAGGTTACACCGGAGATTGATGCGCCCACCATACCGTATGCCACCACAGGCCATGGCGCTCTCTTGTCACCGGAGAAGAACGAACTGTTTCCTGCCTTTCTTGTTGTAAGATATGAGATTAAGAAGAGCAGTATTGTATATGCTGCAAAGGCCAGCAAAAAGATAAAAAGCGGGAATTCTTGCTTCATATTTTAATTTTTAAAATAATTATCAATTGGGCTTAAATGGTTGCCTGTTTTCAATGGAGCGTCCCAGAGTAAGCTGGTCTGTGTATTCAAGGTCGTCGCCAAATCCTACTCCTCTTGCAATTCCGGTAATCTTTACCCCCAGAGTTTCCAGTTTTCTGTAGAGGTAGAAGGCGGTTGTCTCCCCCTCCATACTGGTGCTCAGAGCAAGTATCACCTCCTTCACCCCCTCGCTCTTGACCCTCTCCAGAAGGCTCTCTATAGGAAGGTCAGAGGGGCCAATCCCATCCATCGGCGAGATAATGCCGCCAAGCACGTGGTAAAGCCCGTTGTAGATGGCGGTATTCTCTATGCTCATAACATCCCTTATGCTCTCAACTACGCATATAAGCTCTCTGTTGCGGCGCGGGGAGGAGCAGATTGGACAGGTATCGGTATCGGAGATCATATTGCATCGGGAGCAATACCTCACCTTACTCCTGAAATCCACAATGGCTCTCCCCAGCCTCTCCACATTCTCCTGCGGCAACTTCAGCAGGTGAAGGGCAAAACGGAGCGCGCTCCTTCTGCCCACGCCCGGCAGCGAAGAGAACTCCTCCACTGCATTCTGCAGCAACTGCGACGAGAACTGCTCTTGGGAGAGTGCCATTTATGAACTCTATTTACTTGCAAGATAGTTGTCTACAGCACTTCTCACAGAGCCGTACTTAAGCAGCAGGCTCTTTGCAAAGTCGTAATCCTCTATCTTGGTCTCATCCATAATCATCTTGGTTCCCCTATCCACCAGCTTGGCATTTGAGAGCTGCATATCAACCATCTTGTTGCCCTTTACGTGACCCATACGAATCATAGTGGAGGTGGAGATCATATTAAGGATAAGCTTCTGTGCTGTACCGGACTTCATACGGGTACTGCCTGTAACAAACTCCGGACCTACAACAGCTACAATTGGAATATCCACCTCGTCTGCAATAGGAGCGCCCGGGTTGCAGGTAATGCAGGCTGTAAGAAGGCCTCTCTTGCGCGCCTCCCTCACTGCGCCTATCACATAAGGTGTTGTTCCCGATGCTGCAATACCCACCACAACATCGTTAATTCCAACATTGTAAGGCTGCATATCTCTCCAGCCCCCTTCAAGGTCATCCTCTGCATTCTCCACAGCCTTGCGGATAGCAGTGTCACCACCTGCGATGAGGCCTATGATAAGGTCGAACGGAGCGCCGTATGTTGGCGGAATCTCTGAGGCATCCAGAATACCAAGACGACCGCTTGTTCCCGCACCCAGATAGAAGAGTCTTCCACCCTTCTTCATTCTCTCAACAATACCCTCAACAAGCTTCTCTATCTGAGGAATACATTTCTCTACAGCAACAGGAACATTCTTATCCTCCCTGTTCATATTCTGCAGCAGTTCACCTACGGACATCTTGTCCAAATTGGCGTAGTTAGACGCCTGCTCAGTAACTTTCATATTGTCTTAATTTTTTTGATACCCTAATCTAAATTATACCCTAACTTAAAGATACCCAAATTTAAATGATGCCCTTGTGATACTCCACAAGTCCCTCAATAGGGGTCTTAAGCACTCTGCCAACCTTCATGCCGTTTCTCTCTGCGGCAGCAACAAGCTTGTCCTTAAAGTAGAAGGCAATTGAGCCTACAAAGTTTACGGTGTGGTTCTTATAGTCGTACTGTGAGATATTGCGTTTGAAGAACTCGTCAAAACTGGTGTTTACAAGGTTCTCCATATATGGGTCTGCAATAAACTCATTGATGAATGGAGCAAAAGAGGCAAGGAAACGGCTTGGCATAGGCTGTTTGTAGACCTTCTCCACAACCTTCATATAGTCAAGGTCGTAACGCTTGTCAAACTCTGCCTGGATATGCGCAGGGAGCAGCCCCTTGATAAAATCGGAGATGAGCTTTTTGCCAAGAACACCGCCGCTGGCCTCATCGCCAAGTATGAATCCGCCGGCTCTTACATTCTTTGCTATATTCTCTCCATCGTAGAAGCAGGAGTTGGAACCAGTACCCATAATGCAGGCTATGCCGGGATTATGACCGCAGAGAGCCCTCGCAGCTGCAAGCACATCTGATGCGGCAAAGGTCTCACTCTCTGGGAAGACCTTCTTGAAAGATTCCGACAATGTTGCAATAAGTTGTGGGGAGACAACGCCCGCACCATAGAAATAGACATTTTTAACTCCCGGTCCTATGACAGGAAGCAGTTTCTGCGAGAGAATCTTCACAATCTCTTCCGGTGTAATGAAGACCGGATTTATACCCTCTGTACTTATCTCAACAATAGAACCATCATCCTTAATGGCTCTCCAATCTACCTTGGTAGATCCGCTATCGGCTATCAATTGCATAATATCCTATTTTAATTAATGTTTGCCGCAAATTTACAACAAAAAGTATAAAAAAGGAAAATTACTTAACTCCGGCCTTATAAAGAGCGCCTCCTATACAATCGTATGCAGCGCCTGTAACGGAGCTCATACAGTTTGGAAGGTCCAGCATAAAGAGAGCGCCCAGGAATGCAAAAATAAGAGCCTCCTTAAAATTTACAGTCTGCTTATCGGGAATACAATAGAGACATTGCGGAGCATTGGCCTGCATACGCTCTACAAGATATTTGTTGAATGCGCCCCCTCCGGTAAGAAGCACTTTGGATGGGGTGCCATCCTCCCTTGCAGAGATTTTTGCGCCTATCTGTATTGCAATATGTTCGCAGAAGGTTGCAAGTTTATCTTCCAGCGAGAGGTTGTAAGAGTCTATGAGCGGAATAATCTCTGCTTCCACCCACTCTCTGCCAAGCGATTTTGGACCTGTTGCACTATAAAAAGGCAGAGCATTAAGGGCATCCAGCAGTTTGCCGCATACCTCTCCTCCCGATGCTGTCTCGCCATCTTTGTCATAATCTTTTCCTACCTGACGCATATAGTAGTTGAGCACATAGTTCACCGGCGATATGTCGTATGCAAGTCTGGCAGGCACCCTCTCTCCATTGCGCTCGACCGTAGAGTTGAAAGAGATATTTGAGAAGCCGCCCATATTAAGGCAGTAGTCATACTCCGCAAAGAGCCACTTGTCGCCAATGGGTACAAGAGGCGCCCCCTGTCCGTGAAGGGCAACATCTGTTGTTCTGAAATCGCATACGCAGTCCACACCGCTCTCCGCCGCAATTCCCGCTCCCGAGCCTATCTGTGTAGTGAATCGGATAGCGGGCTGATGGAAGATAGTATGACCGTGCGATGCTATTATATCCGGAGCGGCGCCGGTCCTCTCCATAAAGGCCTTCACGCGCTTTCCCAAATAGAGACCATAATCGGAATTAAGGAGAGCATAATCATACGCGCTCATACTCTGCGCAGTAGCCAACTTATGCTTAAGCTCGTCATCATACCCCTCATCCTCAGCGGCAAGAATCTTATAACTCCACTTGGTAGAATCCTCCCACTTCCCGGGTGTACCATTAAAGACAAACTCCACATAACACATATCCAACCCATCAAGCGATGTTCCGGACATCATACCAATTGCTCTGATTCTCTTTTCCATAAAATTATATCAATTAATGTAACAAAATATTCAGTTTAACTATTCGGCTTCACTGTACGGTTTCACTATTCGGCTTCACCACAAACGCCTCCTCAATCACACAAGAATTCAAATATACGAAACAAAGGCAACATAAACAACAGCCCAGCAGCGCACCTATTACGTTTCGCAACAGGTAAGCGGCTACATATAACGTTACGCAACAAGTAAGCGGCTATATATAACGTTACGCAACAGGTAAGAGGCTACCTATAACGTTACGCAACGGCCGAGCAGCGCCCAGATTACGTTCAGCAACAGTTCAGCCGGGCCCGAGAGTTATCACTCGGCGGCAGGGCGGAGAGTTCCCACTCGGCGGCAGGGCGGAGAGTTCCCACTCGGCGGCAGAGCGAGAGTTGCCCCGAGGCGGCATCGCGAACAGTTGCCCCGAGGCGGCAGAGAGGAGAGTTGCCCCTCTGTGGCAGGCTTGGGGTTAGCCCTCCCGAGCACAAAATCGGGGTTTTTGTGCGCTTTTGCCCTCCAAAACCCTCGTTTTCAAGCCTTTCGAGCACAAACTCGGCATTTTTGTGCGCTTTTGACCTTCAGAACCCCCGTTTTCAAGCTTTTCGAGCACAAAATCGTCATTTCTGTGCTCGGGAAGCCGGGGATTGGCACCAGGGAAAGAGGAAATTAGCTTCGGGAAGCATAACAATGGCCTTCCCGCAAATCACCGCGCACACTTCAAAAATACAAATACCTAATAACCAGATAATTAACTTTTACCAACGCGCTCGGTGAGCACAAATTGAGGCCACCGCGCGGGCCAATGTGCCCCAGAGGTGCCTAGAACAAGGATTTGTGCGCGCGGTGATTTGCAGGAACGCCG
>SFUD01000035.1 GCA_004561775.1 bacterium
CAGTTCCTTACACAAGGCTACTCTGCAGACCCTGTGGCAATTCTAAACTCTGCCAAGTTTAAGGAGGACTACAAGCAGATAGTGCTTGTAAAGGATATAGAGATTTATTCGCTATGCGAACATCATATGCTTCCATTCTATGGCAAGGCACACGTTGCCTATATACCAAATGGATACATTACAGGACTAAGCAAGATCCCGCGCGTAGTGGATGCCTTTGCCAGAAGGCTGCAGGTGCAGGAGCGCCTTACCGTACAGATAAGAGATTGCATACAGGAGACTCTGAAGCCTCTTGGCGTTGCCGTAGTAATAGAGGCCGCTCATATGTGTATGCAGATAAGGGGCGTACAGAAGCAGAACTCCGTAACCACAACATCTGCCTTTACAGGAGCCTTCCTTAAGGATATCAGAACCAGAGAGGAGTTTATGAGACTAATTGGGGTATCGCTCCACTAAAGAGCGGAGCAACCCCAATCAGCACTCAAAAATAACAATTACTCTACTAACTTTTTATATCTGAAGCGCTTTGGCTCAAGATTGCCAAGGCGCATCTTTTTATTCTCTTCATACTCGGAGAAGGTTCCCTCAAAGAAATAGACCTTTGAATCCCCCTCAAAGGCAAGGATATGAGTGCATATCCTATCCAGGAACCATCTGTCGTGAGATACAACCACAGCGCAGCCGGAGAAGTTCTCCAAGCCCTCCTCCAAGGCGCGTATTGTATTCACATCCACATCATTGGTAGGCTCGTCAAGCAACAGCACATTAGCCTGTTCTTTAAGTGTCAAGGCAAGGTGCAACCTGTTGCGCTCACCTCCGCTAAGGATGCCGCAGAGCTTCTCCTGGTCTGCTCCGGAGAAATTGAATCGGGAGACATAGCCTCTTGCATTAACCTCCCGGTTTCCAAGTCTTATAAAATCGGAATTCTCCGCAATTGTCTGATATACGGTTTTGTTTGGGTCTATGGTCTTGTGCTGCTGGTCTATGTAGGCAATCTTTACTGTCTCACCAACCTTAAACTCTCCAGAGTCCGGCTTGTCATAGCCCATAATAAGGCGGAAGAGTGTTGTCTTTCCCGCGCCGTTTGGCCCAATAACGCCCACAATGCCTGCAGGAGGAAGTTTAAAGTTAAGGTTCTCATAAAGAATCTTGTCTCCATAAGATTTGGTAACGTTTACCGCCTCTATTACGTTGGTACCTAGGCGTGGACCATTTGGAATGAATATCTCCAGACGCTCCTCCTTCTGCTTAACATCTTCGTTCTGAAGTTTCTCATAAGCGGAGAGTCTGGCCTTGGATTTTGCCTGCCTTGCCTTTGGAGCCATTCTTACCCACTCCAGCTCGCGCTCAAGAGTCTTTCTGCGCTTGCTCTCCTGCTTCTCCTCCATAGCAAGTCTGTTGGATTTCTGCTCCAGCCAGGATGAGTAGTTGCCTTTCCAAGGGATACCCTCGCCTCTGTCCAGTTCCAGAATCCAGCCGGCAACATTGTCAAGGAAGTAACGGTCGTGGGTAACTGCAATGACCGTTCCTTTGTATTGCTGCAGGTGCGCCTCCAGCCACTGTACGCTCTCTGCGTCCAGGTGGTTTGTGGGCTCGTCCAAGAGAAGCACATCGGGCTCCTGAAGCAGCAGTCTGCACAATGCAACCCTTCTGCGCTCGAGGAACCATAAGGGCATCCATAGCGCGCTCCAATTTGCTCTCCAGTTCCCAGCCTCCAAGCTGGTCTATCTTCTCTGTAAGCTCGCCCTGACGCTCTATGAGCTGCGTCATCTCATCATCCGAGAGGGGCTCTGCAAATTTTGCATTTACTGCATCATACTCCTTCATAAGGTCTGCAACCTCTTTAACCCCCTCTTCAACTATCTCTTTTACAGTGTATCCCGGGGCAAAGACAACCTCACCCTGGTAAGAATTCTCTATACCTGCAATTATCTTAAGAAGTGTTGATTTTCCGGAGCCGTTAAGACCTATAATGCCAATCTTTGCTCCATAAAAGAATGATAGATAGATGTTTTTAAGAATAACCTTGTTGTTGTGAGGCAATATCTTGCCCACACCGTTCATTGAGAATATTATCTTTTCGTCCGCCATTTTTTTAACTTTTGCTGACTATAAAGATACTTATTTTTAAGGTATGTTACAATTTCATCGTTGCCGCAACTCTCCAATCTCTTCCAAAAAGTGTTAAGGCTCTTAAAACCAGCGCGTTCAACTGCTTCCTCCAAATGCAATTCCTCATTATCCTTCAAGAGAGCGGCCACATAATATATTCTGTAAAGGGCTAAAAAGGTGCCGAATCCGTTCCTTTGGCTGATGGCACGTGAGAGATAGGTCCTGTTTGTACCCAGCATAAGCGCAAGTTTACCCAGAGTCAACTCGGACTGCACAAAGATTTCACTCTCTCTAAGATAGTTGTCTGCCTTCTCCAGAATATTCTTTGTGTTATAATATTTTTTAAATTCAACAGTGCACTCTATGGGGCATATGTCACTCTCCATAGATGACAGATTATCCATCATCTTTCCACACCATGCTTCCAGATTATTCATAAGTTATCTTTTAATGGTTAATATATAAAAAAGTAAAGTGCCACAAATATAAATCCGGACACTTTAATGTAGGTCATTTTACTACAAAAAAAACACTAAAAAATCACCACAATAGGCTCTACCAGGAACCGCCTGCGCCGCCTCCGCCAAAGCTGCCGCCTCCAAAGCCGCCGAAGCCTCCGCCAAAGCCGCCTCCAAAACCGCCGCCGGAAGAGCGTGATCCTCCAAAGGAGCCCCTTCCCGAATTGCTCAGCAGAGTTGCAAGCAGTATGCTCTCTGCAGTGCTCAAGCGCTTGCCACCTCCTTTGCCATCTCCGCCGCCCATATTGTTCTGGTTGTTCCCGAAAACTATTACTAAGAGCAATATAACAAGAATGACCAGAATAAAGACTCCGAACAGCACTGCAAGAGGGCTCTCCTCTTCATCCTCTTCTACGGAGATTTCCCCCGCAAGGAGCGGAATCATATAGTCCAGCGCATCTGAAATGCCACTGTAGTAATCGTTCTTCTTGAATCCGGGAATCAGGTATTTGTTGATTATCTTACTGCATTGCGCATCTGTGAGAACCACCTCTGCGCCATAACCGGTAGCAATAAAGACCTCGCCGCGACCGTTGCCGTTCTTTGGCTTTATGAGCATAACCACTCCGCTGTTAAGGTCCTTTTTGCCAACGCCCCACTCCAGGCCAATCCGCACCGCCAGCTCAGAGACCTCGTACCCGTAGAGCTCCGGCACAATAACCACCGCTATCTGGTTGGAGGTCTTCTTTGCAAAGGTATCCAGCCTGAATTCCAAGGTTGCTCTCTGCTCCTGTGTAAGTATTGCAGCTATGTCGTTTACAAGTCTTGGCGGATTTGGTCGCGCCGGCACCCCCTCCTTTGCCTGCAATGCCCCTGAAGGAAGGAGCGCAAGGGAGAGCAGCAGAAGCATAAATGCCCCTGCGGCTTTGCGGCACAATCTTGCCAATGAACTATTTGCCAAACGAAATATCATCGGGTTGCTCATTTATATCATCACTGGTGTAGGGGAAGTAGCTCTTTAGCGACTCTCCTGCCATTTCAATGCCCTTAACCAATCCTCCTGCAATATCCCCTTTGGAGAAGGATTCTGCCAAGGTCTCCTTAACGGAGTTCCAAAAGCCGGCAGGCACCTTTGCATCTATGCCGGCATCTCCGATAACAGCAAATCTCTTGCTTTTGAGCGCCAGATAGAAGAGGACGCCATTGCGCTCTCTGGTCTTATACATTTTTAGGTAGTTGAAGATGTAGGCAGCCCTGTCGCAAGCATCTATCTTGCAGAGAGACTCAATATGCACCCTGATTTCTCCCGATGTATTGAGTTCCGCGCGCTTGATTGCATTAACCACAGCCTCCCTATCCTCTTTGGAGAGGAGCTCCTTAGCACTCATTTGCCTATAGAAGATTAAAATTCTACCGCAGGAGCAACATCTGCACCCTCTTTTGCCTGGAAATACGGCATCTTCTCAAAACCGAAGAGAGATGCTATAATGCTCTTAGGGAAGACCCTGATTAGTACATTGTACCTCTTGGCAGCCTCGTTAAACTTCATCCTCTCTGTGCTGATTCTGTTCTCTGTTCCCTCTAATTGCGACTGGAGCGCAAGGAAATTCTCATTTGCCTTCAAATCGGGATAATTCTCTTGAATGGCAAGAAGTTTGCCAAGCGCTGCGCCAAGCTCTCCCTGAGCCTCCTGATAGGCGGCAAGCTTCTCCGGTGTAAGATTCTCCGGGTCTACGGTCAGCTGAGTAGCCTTTGCTCTTGCATTAACCACGCCCTCCAAAGTCTGGCTCTCGTGCGCTGCATAACCCTTTACGGTATTTACTAGATTGGGTATGAGATCTGCTCTACGCTGATATACATTCTCCACCTGACTCCAAGCGGTCTGCACGCCCTCCTGCTCCTTAACCATTGAATTATAACCGTTCTTGAACCAGAAAAAGAGTACAAGAACAACTCCTACTACTACTAGGATAACAACAGTAGATCTCTTCATAAATAATAATATTTTATTGATTTATAATTAGTCCAATTTTTTCACACACCTTACAGATGCGGCAAAATCGCTCTTTGAACTCTTTGCCACAGGCATAGTGTTTACAGAATAGTTGATATACTTGTATTGGCCCTCATCTGATGAGTATGGTGTTGAGGACCACCAGGCTCCCATTACCTTCAGACCTGTAAACTGGGTGTACTCCTTTGTTGCAAAACCCGCCGAGAGCGCATTCCAGTCCAAATCGTTGGTCTGCTCAAAAGTTCCCATATACTCCCACATAAGGTCTCCGTTGAAGGTGGCCTTTGGCATAAGACGGCCGGCTATGCCGGACCAGTTGGATTGGAATGAGGGATCTCCCACGCCAAGTGCTGCGGCAAAATCTTCCCAATCTTCGTTTGTAGGAACAGACCAGCCCTCCGGGCATACGCCCTGTGGACCGCCGCCCAATCCGGAGCCCCCTGGCTCGCCTACTGCATCGTTCCAACTGTAGAGTCTGCCAAGAATATCCCCCACGTCGTCGGCGTCGGCATAGGCTGCGCCCTTCTCCTTAAAGTTAAGATTCTCCGCAAACCAGGCCAGTTTTCCTATGTGCACCGTATCGTACTGCTGCCCGTCTCTGCTGTCCACCATAAATCCGTGCGACTGAGGAAGACCCTTGAGTGAGCCGTCGCGCGACGGGTCCACCGCAGTAAGATATTTGTTCATTGTAGATGAATAATAGCCCTCTGCCTGTGCTATTATAAGCAGGATATGGGTGCAAATTGTATCGGGAATAGAGATGGTCATCTGATCCATCCACAATGTATCCTCAAAGAGAGTTCCGCATACCCACCCGTATTTGAGGTCTGCAGGAGCATTCTTTATTCCACCACAAGAGATTGTCAAATCTCTTCCCATCTTTACATAAGCAGGTACATCGGCCCAAAGATTTCCCTCCAGACTTGGCTTTGTCTCCTCCTCTTCCGACTTGCTGCAGGAGATTATCAGTACTGCTGCCAGGAGCAGAGAGGGCAAAACTCTATTTCTCATCAAATACATTTTTCAAAAATTTTTTCAACTTACAAATGTAAATATTTTTTAATAAATTTGCTTATCTAAAATTGTGCCAACATGAGTCTTAAGTATTCGTATTCCATAACTGCGCATATTTGCACCTTGTGCCTCTCTCTGTTGCTTATCTGCTCCTGTTCTTCCGGGAGAGAGTATGTGCAGCAGACAGGGTTCGCGCAAGGCTCTACTTATAATATTATTTATCAGCCTGTTAATGATTCTACTTCCAATATTGAAACTTTGTTGGAGAGGTGGTTTGCAGAGATAGACAACTCTCTCTCCGGCTATAATGAGGAGTCTCTCATCAGTCGTTTCAACAGAGGGGAGAATCCAGTGCTGGACTCCATCTTCATAGATAATTTCAATATCTCCAAAGAGATGTACAACCTTAGCGGAGGTCTCTTTGATGCCTCTGCCGGCCCGCTCTTCAGTTTGTGGGGCTTTGGCTTTAAAGAGGGGAGAGAGGTTACAAGAGAGATGATAGATAGCGTTAAGGCCTTTGTTGGTATGAACCTTCTCACTCTGGTTAGGGATTCTCTGGGCAATGCCCGCATTGCCAAGGCCGACCCTCGCGTAGAACTTAACTTTAACGCCGTGGCACAGGGATACACCTGCGATTACATTGCGCGGCATCTCTATTCTATGGGGCTCAGCAATTTTCTTATAGAGGTTGGAGGCGAGGTCTTTTGCAGCGGTGTAAACAGAAGGGGGAAGGAGTGGAGAATAGGTGTGGATAGCCCTGTGGATGGCAATAATATTCCCGGCGAGGATATGACTTGCGCCATCTTGCTCTCCGGAAAGGGGCTGGTTACCTCCGGCAACTATAGAAAATTTTATATTAAGGATGGCAGAAAGTTCTCGCATACGATAGACCCTCTTAAGGGAGAGCCGGTTTCGCATTCGCTGCTCAGCGCCACCATTGTGGCGGAGAATGCAACAATGGCGGATGCACTTGCTACCTATTGTATGGTGCTTGGTCTTGAAAAATCGCAGGCCTTTTTAAAGGAGAACCCGCAGTATGAGGCGCTTTTGATTTATGACAACAATGGTGCTACGGAGAGCTGGAGCACATCGGGACTAAAAGTGGAAGATTTCAGATAATAGATTAATCAAACAATATTAAGGAACCAATACTATATTAAGGAACCAATACTATGAACAGAAGAGATTTTTTGAAACGCTCGCTGGTGTATGGAGGTACAACCGGTCTTGCAATAATGGGAACAGGTGCAGCTGCCTCACTCATCTCTGCCTGCACAGCATCTGACAAATATGACGCAGTAATTGCCAATGGCTGGATTTATGCCGGAGATGGCAAAGAGCCTCTTTTGGGCAGCGTAGGAATCAAGGGTGGCAAAATTGCCGCAATAGGCAATCTTGGCAGCATAGAGGATCTGCGCAGAGAGTGCAAGACTGTTGTGGATGCAAAGGAGATGGCCGTGACACCGGGCTTCATAGATATCCACTCACACTCAGATACAAACTACTTTGACTGCCCTCTTGGAGACAGCAGAATCTATCAGGGAATAACAACAGAGGTTTGCGGAAACTGCGGAGACTCCCCATTCCCATACTCAGACCAGAAATATGCGGAGCACAAAGATGAGCTTCGCCACGGCTACCCTTACTGGCAGGATGCGGACGGATACCTGGATGCTCTGCGAAAGAATAAGGTTGGTGTAAACTTCCTCTCTTACGTTGGATTTGGAATGCTTAGAAGTGCAGTGGTGGGTGACAATAATGTTCCGCCAACCAAAGAGCAGCTGGATAAGATGTGCCAACTTCTGGACCACGAGATGGAGGTGGGCATAATTGGAATGAGTACAGGTCTTGAGTATACTCCCGATGCCTATGCCTCTACGGATGAGATTGCAGAGCTCTGCAAAGTTGTGGCAAAGCACAATGGCCTCTTTGCCATCCATATGAGAAACGAGGACGACTATGTTGAGGAGGCTATAGCAGAGGCAATTGAGATTGCCCGCCGTTCTGGTGTGAGGCTCCAGATCTCCCACCTGAAGGCACAGAATGAGCCTAACTGGGGAAAGCTTCCTAATATGCTTAGGCTTATAGATGATGCCAAAGCTTCCGGAATAGATGTGGCATTTGACAGATACCCTTATGCTGCCTTCTCAACAGGACTTGGCACCTTTATTCCAACAGATATGCGTCAGGGTACATTTGAGGAGCGTATGGGCAGACTCAAAGATGAGAAGATTGCTGCAGAGATTGGCAAATATGCAGTCTCCAGAGTCAAACGTCTTGGCGGCCCGCAGAACGTGCTCATAGCAGCCTGCAAAAATCCGGACAACGTTCAGTTCTCCGGCAAGAACATAGCAGAGTGCTGCGCAATGACAGGAAAGAGCGAGTGGGAGATGATAAGATACCTTCTCATAAGCGAGAACCTTGGCGTGCAGATGGCAGGCTTTGCAATGAAAGAGGATAACCTTAAGACCCTCTACGCGCATCCGCTTGCAATGCCGGCTAGCGACGGCAGTGTCTACTCTCCTGAGGGAGTTCTCAGCGAGGCAATACCTCACCCGCGCTCATACGGAACAATGCCGCGCTTCCTTGGCAAATATGTAAGAGAAGATAAAGTGATAGACTGGCCAGAGGCAATTCGCAAATGCACCTCTCTCCCTGCTTCCCGACTCAACCTTAAAGACCGCGGCCTACTGCTTCCTAACTATGCTGCAGATATTGTGGTCTTTGACAAGGAGACCATTAAGGATACTGCGGACTACATTAACCCTCACCAGTTCCCAGATGGCATTGCCCACGTCTTTGTCAACGGCAACCACACCATAGAGAACAAAAGCCAGCCTGGCAGCCAGGTTTGGCTGCCCGGCCGGCAGTCCCACTGGCATTCTTGTGGCAGCCAGGTTTGGCAGCCACGCTAGCAGCCTGTTTGGTAGCCAGGTTTGGCAGTCAAGCCAGCAGTCCCACTGGCAGTCCATCACAGAACAGCCATACTATTAGGCTGCAAGCTTGCTCACCCGCCGGCTTGCGGCCTTTTTAATTATTCCTTTCTCTCTTCCCGATCTCTTCC
>SFUD01000036.1 GCA_004561775.1 bacterium
GGCATAGGCGCGCGTATCGGCGGTTTTACAGAGAAATGGAAATCCGTAGAATTTTGCCCTCTCCTCTACAAAACGCATATCGCCGTTGCTCTCCTCCCCTCTGAGAGAGAAGTTGAGATGCGCCACAACAACTCTTGGAGAGAGCGAGCTGGAGGCCAGAAGATGAAGCATACATATAGAATCCGGACCGCCGCTGACGCCGGCAACGATGGTAGAATTACCATCATATAATCTCTTTAAAAGCGCATCGAATCTCCTTTGGGAAATCATTTTTTAAACTCTCCTATGGTATATGCGAACGAGATGCCCAGCACCTCCTTAAACTGCACGCGGGGAGCATAGTCTCCGTTGTCATCCTTTATAAGAATGTCATCATCATAGATGAGATTTGTCCTTAGGGTAGCCTCAAGGAATCTGTTTATCTTGTAGGCAAGCATCACATCCCAGGTAACTTTAATATTCTGCGGATTGTGCTTATAGTCCGAGAAGAGAATCAGCTGGGAGACAGCCTTGAAATTCTTGAGGGAATAGTTGACGTTTCCTGTCAGCTGAGCACCCACCTGAACCCTTACAGGTTCATCCTCTGCGTTTCCGTACTTTGTTCTCAGCGACTTCTGGGTTACGATAATGGTATTGAGAGTAATGGGAGCAAAAGTGGCGGAGTACCACTTCTTATCCGGCTTGTAGTCTATACCTATACCAAATGTAACATAACCAGGCGAGAGGAATTTTGAAACCCTCGTAGCCTCATCTTTGCTGTTATAAGTAAAACCCGGCGAAAACTGACTCTTGATATTAAGTGCTGCAGAGAAGAAGAAGTTCTTGAAGGTGGAATAACCCGCCTTGCTGTCCAGAATAAACTTATCCTCGCTCTTTCTGTAGCCTTGGTCGAAGGACTGCACAAAACCATAGGAGACCTGCACCCTATTTTCCCAATAGAGGTTATCCTTTGCATAGTTACGCATTGCATTAACATAACCGTTCATTGCAATGGAACCCGAACCTCCGGCGGCCCAGTTGGTAAGCGAGACCTGAGAGAAGCTCAACTGAGTAAGCATTCCGGTAGTCCAATACTTTGGAGGCGCAACCGGAACATACTGAATGACAGGCACCTTATTGGATAATCCTATCTTTCTTATAATATTCTGAGCAGAGGTGAGGGTTGTATCTGATGTAATCATCTGCACGCTCTCTCCGCCACCCCTTCTTTGCCCCAAAAGGGAGAGTGGAAGGAGCAGGGCCAGCAGCAGGATTGCCACCAGAGACCTGAATGCAAATTTGCTATTCCTCAAGAACATCATCCGAATTATACTTAAATCCCAACCTCTTTCCTGTCTTAAGCTGGGTACTCTCTATTTTACTGTTAATCTGATCCAGAGTTGCCACCTTTACCATATCGAACGGAGGAACAAGCAGGTCGAACTGCAGGGAGTACAACATAGCCGACTGCACAAACTCCTGCAACTCATTCTTATCCAGCACCACCTTGCCAAATGAAGAGACCTTCTGCCTCTGCTGCCTCTTGCCCTCTACAAAGAAGAATTTCTCCTTGTTTACAAAGAGTCTTGCCACAAGATAGCCTAAATCGTCTGTACGATTATATTTAAGGGAGTCTGAAAGAAAATTGTAAACACTTATTACACCGCAATAGGTATTGAAATCGCCTCCCTTTGCATAGGCATTCTTCCAGACAGCGTGATCTCTGTCAAACTGGAATACATCTGTATGCATACTGAAGAGCAGAACATCATCTGCAAACTTAAGTTCCGCCTCAAATTTGCCTCTGTCTCTATACTCAAGTTTAATCCTTCTTGAGTTAACTGCAGGGTTATCCTCCAGGGCCTCGTTAAGGTCGTTGCTAATCTCGCTAAGCAGGTCCTTCAACTGATTGAAAGTTTCCAATGCCTGGTCGTAAACAGCAGCCTTTGCTCCGGCCTTTGCATCAAGCAAGGCCAGAATCTGACCTTGTTTTGGTAACGGGTCTGTTGACATAACTAACTCCTTACTAATATGATTTTGCAAAAATTACTCTTCTCTTGGAAGGTTTGCCCGAATAGACGCACTTACCCTCCTCCTCACAAACAAATGAATCTATAGGAATACACCTGATGGTAGCCTTTGTCTCCTCCTGTATCTTTGCCTCCGTCTCCTTTGTGCCATCCCAGTGGCAGAGCAGGAAGCCGCCCTCCTCTATCTTCTGCTTGAACTCATCCCAACTATCCACCTTATAGGTATTGGCATTGCGGAAATCCAGAGCCTTCTTGTAAATGTTCTGCTGAATCTGCTCCATAAGAGCGGCAACATGCTCAACAAGAGAATCCCAATTTACAAACTCCTTCTCCAGAGTATCTCTTCTGACAACCTCTGCAGTTCTGTTCTCCAGGTCTCTTGGGCCCATTGCAATTCTTACAGGCACTCCCTTCAACTCCCACTCCGCATACTTGAAGCCGCTTCTCAAATTGTCTCTGTCATCTATCTTTACGGTAAGGCCGGCCCTCTCCATAAGCTCCTTAAACTCCCTCATCTTGGCAAGCACTGCCTCCTCCTCTTCCGGTTTTTTGAAGACAGGAACCATAACAACGTGGATAGGCGCCAGTCTTGGAGGAAGAACAAGGCCGTTATTATCTCCGTGGGCCATAATAAGCGCTCCCATAAGTCTGGTAGAGACTCCCCAGGAGGTTGCCCAAACATACTCCGGCTTGCCCTCTTTGGTTGTATATTTCACATCAAATGCCTTAGCAAAATTCTGGCCAAGGAAGTGCGACGTACCTGCCTGAAGCGCCTTGCCATCCTGCATCATAGCCTCTATGCACATAGTATCCACCGCACCGGCAAACCTCTCGGACTCTGTCTTGTGCCCAACCACTACCGGCACTGCCATATACTCCCTTGCAAACTTTGCATATACCTGAACCATTGTCTCTGTCTCCTTCTGAGCCTCCTCCATAGTGGCGTGGGCTGTATGGCCCTCCTGCCAGAGGAACTCCGCTGTTCTAAGGAAGAGTCTTGTCCTCATCTCCCACCTTACAACATTTGCCCACTGATTGCAGAGAATAGGAAGGTCTCTGTAGGATGTAATCCAGTTCTTATATGTATTCCAGATTATTGTCTCCGATGTTGGTCTTACAATAAGCTCCTCCTCCAATTTTGCATCAGGGTCTACAACAACACCCTTGCCGTTTGGGTCTACCATAAGCCTGTGGTGTGTTACCACAGCGCACTCTTTGGCAAAACCCTCAACGTGTTCTGCCTCCTTGCTTAGGAATGATTTTGGAATAAAGAGCGGGAAATAGGCATTCTGATGTCCTGTCTCCTTGAACATTGAATCCAGCTGGCGCTGCATCTTCTCCCAAATTGCATATCCGTATGGTTTAATGACCATACAACCTCTAACTGCAGAATTCTCAGCCAAGTCTGCCTTTACAACCAAATTATTATACCAAAGCGAATAATTCTCCTCTTTACTTGTTACCTCTTTTGCCATATTGGAACATTTTTTGTTATATCTTTGTAGTAGGGTGCAAAAATACAAAATTATTTTCAACAGAGGAGGTAATTATGAAAAACAATGGATTTATTATTTATTTGACGGGATTGCTTGCATTATCCTCTTGTGGCACTTATTATCAGGCTGTTAACAACAGCGACGGCTTCCAGAACGGCATCTACTACAATGCCGCTGCAAGCCATTCTGCAGAAGAGGGCAGAAACCTTATTGTAAATGAGAGCCGTACTCTGCAGGAAAAGACATACAGCCAGCTTGAGTCAGAGCCTGCTGCGGAGGTAAATCTCACCATTGCAGCAGACCCCAACAGCTATGCTGCAAAGTTAAGGAGGTTTGACTCACCGAAATATACCGTAAACGTTGTAATCGACTACGGAAGCTGGATAGACCCTTGGTGGAGCCCTTGGTGGTACAGAAACCCGTACTACTACGGATATGGCTGGTACACCTCCTGGGACTACTGGTACTGGAGAGACAGGTACTGGAGAGATTGGTATTGGAGAGACCCTTGGTACTATGGCTACGGATGGCATAATCCGTGGTATCACCACCACTGGAGCTGTTACCCTCCACACCACCACTACAGGCCATACAGAAATCCTTACTACGGAAGGGCAGACTCCTATTCCCGACCATACTACGGCGGCCGCAGCAATGCCTCTTCCCATAGGAGCTATGGCAACCCGGTATATTCAAAGAGCAATTCCCATAGCGGCAACTCTGTGGGAAGTTCTACCAGAAACCCAAGGGTTGGCAACGTAAGGTACGGCACCAACAACGTGCGATACAACAATTCGCAGAACGACAATAATGTGCGTAACAACAACAATGTTCGGAATAACAACAGTGTGCGGAACAATAATGGCAATGTGCAGAACAACAGCAACAACTCCGGCAACCGCAACAACAACATAAACAGCGGCACAAACAGCGGCACAAGAAGTGGCACCACAATCTATCGCCGCACCACGCAGAAGAGCCAAAACGATGCAACCGGCAACACCAGCGTAAGAAACAACAGCAACAGTAGCAGCAGCAGTGGCAGCAACAGCAGCAATAGCATCTATCGTTCCGGCAACTATAACAGGAACTACAACAGGAATTACAACAATAATTCCAACAGTTCATACTCCAGCGGCTCCTCCTATTCAAGCGGCTCCTCTTACTCATCGGGAAGAAGTTCGGGAAGCAGTTCGGGAAGCAGCTCAGGCGGCTCAATATATAGAAGAAGGTAGAGTGCTGATTATTAAAAGGATTTATTATGAAGAGGTATATTTCATTTTTTATGGTTAATGCCCTCTGCTGCGTTGCGCTCTTTGGGCAGAACAACCCTACGGATTATGTAGAGAGGGCATTCTCTCTCTCGCAGCAGAATAGAGAAGGCACTGCAAGAAGCGTTGCAATGGGAAATGCCTTTACAGCTCTTGGCGGCGATATGGGCAGCATCTCAATAAACCCCGCCTCCTCTGCAGTTTACAGGTATTCGGAGTTTTCTGTAACACCAAGCATTACCAATGCAGGGTATAACAGCACCTATGCGGGAGGTTACAGCAACTCGGGCAACCTTACAAGATTTGGCATAAGCAATGCGGGCTTCATAGGCTCTTTTGAGACCGGCAGAAGCAGCAGGGGTCTGGTCAGATGGAGTCTGGGTGTGGTGCTTAACAAGCAGAACAACCTTTCATACTCCTTTGGAGCAAACGGCAGAAACAGCAACTCCAGCTGGCTGCAAAGTCTGGCCGAGCAAACCAACGGCATAGATTCCAGGGAGATGGACATAAACAGCCACCAGGACCCTTTCCTTACCTTTGGCGCAAGCGATTGGGTCTCCGTTCTTGGCTGGAACACTACTCTGCTCTCTCTGCTGCCAAATACAACAGACCAATATATTGCCGCAACGGAGAATATGTACAACAGAGGCGTGGACAGCCAAGGCAACCAGATTGTGGATATTATGGTGGGAGGTCCTCTGGATCAGAATTTCCTTACAGAGCGCAGGGGCAGCGTTACAAGCGCCACCGTTAACTTTGGAGGAAACATCTCCAATATCTTCTACTTTGGAATAAACCTGGAGGCAAAGAGCGTCTATGAGAAGATAAATATAAGCATTGCGGAGAATGCAGTAAACTCACGCGATTTTGACAGCGGTTTTGAGAGTTTTGGCTATGGCTATGAGCATAAGACATTTGGTACAGGTATGGAGATTAAAGCAGGCTTTATCTTTACACCTAACCCATTCTTCAGATTGGGCGGAAGCATAGCCTCTCCAACCTACTACTGGCTTACGGAGAGATACTCCTCTGCAATGAGGTCTGCCTTCAACGACGGCTACAGCCAGCTTATCTTTACCCCGGAGGGGGAGTATGACTATACCCTGCAGAGCCCATTCTCTTTCAGCTTAGGTGCGGCCGGGGTGATTCCGGGAATTGGCGTAATAAGCGCAGATTATGAGATGATAGACTACTCCTCTATGCGCCTGAGGGAGGTAGGCGGCCGTACAGGTTCATTTGCAATTGATAATGCTGATATTAAAGAGATTTACAAGGCACAGCACATCTTTAGGGTTGGATTGGAGCTTACTCCAATTAAGGAGATGGCGGTAAGAGCCGGTTTCCAGCACTACTCTAACCCATACAAAGTATCTGCATTGGGAGAAACAACCAATATTGTCTCTGCCGGATTGGGATACAATCACAGCAGCGGGTTCTTTATGGATGCCGCTTTCCAGACAACTGTGGGCAAGGATGAGAAGAGCGGCGCCATATATGACGGGCCTAATGCTCCAATTGTAAACTATAAGACCAATTGCTGGAAGTTGCTCTTTACCTTTGGCTTCAGATTTTAGCTGAGAGCTTAAGATTTCAGCGGAGATAGGAGATGGAGTTGGGCCCCTCGTGGAAGAGAAGGTCCAGAATTGAGAGATTTGGGATAAAGCCGTATTTGCCGGAGAAGATTTGGTAATACGGCTTTTCCATATTTAGTTCTTTAAGATAGGAGGCTCCCTTGTATTTGGGCTGGATACGCTCCCTTAAATCGCAAAGCGGCAACTCTGTATATGGAGCTGAGGCGGAATGCGGAGCAACAAATTCAGTAGTGCAGCAAAGCTTTGCGCCCAAACCCTCCATAAAAGAGAGTAGCAGCTGCATAAGCCTCATATTCAAATCT
>SFUD01000037.1 GCA_004561775.1 bacterium
ACCCTTTACATACTCCCTTTGCAGAAGAATCTCCTTTGGCGCCATATCGTTCAGCAGCACCTCCAGATAGTCCTTATTCCCCTCCGCTATGCTGAAAGACCCTGTAGAGATATCCAGAAAGGCCACTCCGCTCCTCTCCGAGCCGTTAAAATAGAGAGCTGCAAGATAGTTGTTCTCCTTCTGTTCAAGCAGTTGGTCGCTATATGCTATGCCCGGCGTAACCAGCTCTGTAATACCCCTCTTTACCAGTTTTTTTGTCATTTTAGGGTCTTCCAGCTGGTCGCAGACCGCAACTTTATAACCTGCCCTTACCAATTTGGAGAGATAAGACTCTATAGAGTGGTGCGGAAAGCCTGCCATCTCTACGCTGTTGGCAGAGGCGTTAGATCTCTTTGTAAGCACAAGGCCAAGGACTTTGCTGGCAATTACCGCATCCTCTCCATAAGTTTCATAGAAATCTCCCACCCTAAAGAGGAGCACTGCCTCCGGGTGTTGAGCCTTAAAGAGATTAAATTGTTGCATCATTGGGGTCTCTGCCCCTTTTTTACCACTCTTCATAGTGGCAAAATTAAGAATTTTAGTTGAAAAGTAGTATCTTCGTGGAGTTAACTTCAAAAACCGTTACTATGAAATCAATTAATCAAATTTTTTTAGCCATTGCCCTGATTGTATGCACAATAGCATTTCAGAGCTGCAACTGCAAAGATTGTAAGATAGAGAAAGAGCTTCAAGAGATTATGGAGCGCAACAAGGCTGTGGGCCTTGCGGTGGTTGCCGTAAAGGATGGCCAGATTATCTACAACAAATCTTTGGGCTACAAAGACCTTGATGCTAAGACACCTCTTGGAGATAGCGATATCTTCAGAATTGCCTCCATCTCCAAATCGTTTACCGCTACAGCAATTATGCAGATGGTGGAGCAGGGTAAGATTAATCTGAACGATCCTGTCTCCAAATATATCGGGTTCCCTGTTGTCAATCCAAATTTCCCGGAGGATACCATTACTGTACAGATGCTGCTCTCGCACTCTTCCAGCCTTAATGACACTACAGGTTATTTCTCTCTTAACGTAATCAACCCGGATTCTACCAAGACCTGGAAGAATGCCTATAACAATTACAAGCCGGGTTCTCTCTACGAGTATTGCAACCTTGGCTACAACACCCTTGGAACAATTCTGGAGAGAGTAAGCGGCGAGAGATTTGACAAATACATTGTAAACCACATCCTCAACCCTATTGGAGTATATGGCGGTTATGAGGTGGGCAGCCTGGATTCCACAAAGTTTGTGAAGATTTACGAGTATAACCGCGCAGACAGTTCATATACCTGGAGTCCAGATGCTTATGCTCCGCGCAAAAAGGAGATTGAGAACTATGTATTCGGTTACACCACCCCTATCTTCTCGCCTACAGGCGGTATGAAGATCTCTGCTCTGGACCTTGCAAAGGTTATGATTATGCATATGAACTACGGCACCTACGGCCAGACTCAGATTATCTCCAAAGAGAGCGCAGAGCTTATGCAGTCTCCTCTGATTGTTACAGATGCTGAGGATAACGGATGGTACGGTTTTGCTATCCGCACAACCAACGACCTTATAGACGGCCACACAATGATAGGCCATACCGGCGGCGCATACGGTGTCTTTACCTCTATGTTCTGGGACAAGGAGCGCAAGTTTGGTGTAATTGCAATGACCAATGGTTGCAACGAGCGCAGAGACCATCATTTTATGTCTATTCATAGGGAATGTGCTCAGGCTCTCTACAACAACATAATTAATCCGCAGAAATAACAAAAGAGCAGAACAGCAGTGCGCAAGGTCCTTATCATAACCTACTATTGGCCCCCATCCGGAGGTTCGGGAGTTCAGCGTTGGCTCAAATTTGCCAAATATCTCCCGCAATATGGATGGGAGCCGGTAATCTATACCCCGCTTAACCCGGAGGCCAATGCAACTGATGCGCAACTGCTGCAGGAGGTCTCTCCCTCCATTACGGTTCTCAAGCGCAAGATAGTGGAGCCCTATGGGCTCTACAAGCGCTTGACAGGAAAAAAGAGCGGCGGAGCCATAAAGGCCAACATTATTGCAGAGAAGCCCAAGTCTCTGATGCAGAGGCTCTCCATATTCATAAGGGGAAACCTCTTCATCCCGGACCCACGCTTTCTCTGGATAAGGCCATCCGCCCGCTTTCTTATAAAATATCTCAAAACCCATCCGGTAGATGCCATTATCAGCACCGGTCCTCCCCACTCTATGCATCTTATAGCAAAGAGGGTGAGCAGAGCCACAGGCATAAGGTGGATTGCAGATTTCAGAGACCCTTGGACAAAGATTTTCTATTTCAAGCACCTGCATCTTAGCAGATATGCAGAGTCTAAACACGAGAATCTGGAGCAGAAGGTGCTGGATAGCTGCAACAGAGTTGTGGTTGTCTCGCCGCAGATGCAGAGAGACTTCAGAAGAATGACCTCTACAAGGGTGGAGCTTGTTACCAATGGCTTTGACGAGAGCGACTTCAATCTGCCCGGCGCAAAACTGGAGGAGGGTTATTTTTACATTGTCCATACAGGCCTCTTCCCGGAGAATGCCAATCCTAATCTGCTTTGGGAGGCAATTGGAGAGAAGGCTGCCGCAGAGAGCAATTTTGCCTCCAAGCTGCGCATCCTTCTTGCCGGCTCTACAGATGCCTCCGTGTTGGAATCTATAAGTATGTGCGGACTTAAGGGCAACCTTACAGATTACGGCTATGTAGAGCATTCACAAGCCATAGCTCTGCAGAAGAGCGCCTCTCTGCTGCTGCTCACACTGCGCAAAGAGCCGGAGGCTGCCGCAATAATAACCGGCAAATTCTTCGAATACCTGGCATCGGGAAGAGAGATACTTGCTGTAGGCCCTCCGGAGGGAGACCTTGGCAAGATGCTTATAGAGGCCAACGCCGGCAGCATCTGCGATTTCTGCAACAAAGAGGGGCTCAGAGCCTCTATAGACAAAGCCTTTGCAACCTGGAGCACGCAGCAAGAGCAGAAGCAGAAGCAGGAGCAGAAGCAGTGCGGCAACGAGGCCACCCAAAGCGCAGAAGAGCATACCCTGCCGGAGAGTATTATGAAATACTCCCGACGCAATCTTACAGCAGAGTATGTGAGGATTCTGGAGAATATCAGGATTCTCGACGATTAACCACTCTTATAATTACCACCAGAAGAAGCAGTATGAGCAGTACTGATGAGGCTGCCATAGAGTAGAACTCGCCCTTGCGGAAGAGCTCCGGAGCAAACTCGAAGAGTATCTTGTACTCGCCTGCCGGCAGTTCCAATGCCCTTAAGATGTAGTTGGCACGCAGAACAGGCAGCTCCTGCAGCGCATTCTGCATAAGCAGCGCGCTCTCTGTAGAGGCATCTGCAGGTTGCAGGTATGCCCTCCAGCCCGGAGCATAATAGACCTCGCTGAAGAGAGCCATCTGCGGTACGCTGCTGGAATAACTGTAGATTAATCTGTTTGGAGAATAATAGTCCAGAGCAATAGTTGCGGCAGTATCTGTGCCACCCAACGGCAACTCTTTATAAAACTCCTTTGAGAGAACGGCACACTTTGCAGGGTCTATCTCCTTAAGAAGAGCCATCTCCTCATCTGCATTACGGGCCTCTCTGCTCTCTCTAACAAACCAGGCATTTCCAAGCGCGCCTTTGTTGAGCAGTGGCGGATATTGCTCATTTATTACAATATACCTGGTGTTGAGCATATTCAATACAGGCTGGTAGCCAATAGCCTCCGCTGCAGACTCCAGATCTGTGGCACTCTTAAGATTTGCTGCAATAGAGGAGATCTCCGGAGTTATGCAATGGTCTATAAGGTCCTGATAGCGCTGCATCTTTGCCGGGCTATAACCCCCGATTGTCTTGTGATGATAAGAGACATAAGAGTCATTGAAGGTATTCACGCTCAAATCCAGCACGCGGTAGTCCGGGTCCTTGTCCTGCAGAATATATTTATCTACAGGCCGCTCTGCAAAGGCATTCCTGAACTGGCTTTTGGAGACAAAGTGGGAGGAATTGAGATAGCGCTTATCTATGCTCCAAAGGTCCACAACACTCAGCACAGCCAAAATGGCAACTGCGTGCAGAGGTTTTAGCTTCCCCTTTATTGAGGCCCAGACTGCTGCTGCTGCAAGCAATATGAAGATGAGCGACCTCCAGGCATCTCCGGAGAGAAGCGCCCTGCGGTCTGCGGCAAGCGGTGCCAGCAGCTGCTGCGGCAACCCTGCATCGGCATTGGAGGTAAAAGAGCCTGCAAGCGATGGCAAGAGCGCAAAAATCAGACAGAAGCCTCCCGATAATCCTGCAGCCCAAGCCAGCCCTTTAAGATTCTTTTGCCTCTCCTCCGGCTTTGCCTCAAAGAGAATCCGCTGCAGTGCAAGTATAGCAAGAAGAGGTACAATAATCTGCAATATGACCAGTATCATAGAGACGGTCCTGAACTTGTTGTAGAGTGGCACCCAATTAAAAAAGAATTCAGAAACAGGCATTACGTGGTAACCCCACCCCAGCAGCAGCGCCAGCAGGGAGAGTCCTGCCGCCCACCATCTTATGCCTCCCTGCAGAACAAAGAATGCAAGCAGAAAGAGAAAGATGGAGATGGCGCCCATATACATAGGGCCTGCTGTAAATGGCTGAGGGCCCCAATAGAGCGGCATCTGCTGAATAATGCTCTCTGCATTATAGCCGCTGCTCTTTAAAAAGGCATAAGTCTCCGAATCCCTTCCAAGAGCGCCAGCAGAGGCGCCGCCGTTAAAATTCGGGATAAGGAGATTTGGCGTCTCCTCTATGCCGTAAGACCAGGTTGTGGCATACTCCAAATCCAGTCCCGAACGGCTCTTCACTCCGGCCTCCCTGCCGCTCTCCTCCTGGCTCTGCGAGAGCTCCGTTCCGCCCCTCATTGTATGCTGCGCATATTCAAAGGTTGGGAGCAGATGATTAAGGTTTGCAGCTATTCCAAGCAATCCCGCAACCAGCAGCATAAGCGAGGTCTTTAAAAACCTTGGCAAGAGGCGCTGTTTTACAGCTGCGCATAACTGCCATATTGCAAACCCTGCAATAATCATTGCAAGATAGTAGGAGATTTGAGGATGATTGGCCTTTATCTGAAAACTTAGCGCTATGCCAAATAGCAGAGCCCCAACTACAGCCCCTCTTCTGTAGGCATAGACTATGGCAGCCAAAACCCAAGGCATAAAGGCAATGGCCACCATTTTTGAGTTATGGCCCACCTGAATTATCTGCATATTATATGAGCAGAAGGTAATTGCAAAGGCGCCCAGCGCCGCCAACCATATATTTACCCCAAAGGAGAGAAGCAGCAGAAAACCGCCTACAAGGCTTATGAGCAGATAACTTGCCGGACGCTCTCCGGTAAAGAAGAGGTCGTAAATGTATTGTGTAAAATCTCCCTTATAGACCACAGAGATTTGCGTTGCCGGCATACCCCCAAACATAGAGTTGGTCCAGAGAGCGCGGTCGTTGGGGTGACTCTGGTTATAGGAGACTATCTCCTGAGCCATTCCCTGCCAACTTGAGATATCACTCTGATTTACAATCTTGCCGGAGAGCAACTCCGGAGTATAGGCGTATGAGAGCAGCACAAAAGCCGCAAAAATGCCAAGATAAGGTGCTATCTTTCTAAAGTTCAATCTGTTCATGCCAATAAAATTTGCACCAAGTTACAATATTGGCGCTACAACTCAAAATTTGTCTATAAGACCGCGAAGCATAACCGTGGCAATGATTATTGGCGCAAGATATTTTATTACAAAATATGAGTAGTTGAGGAACCACCCTCTTACCTTTATTGTATTGCCGCTGGTAAGTTCATCAAAGAGGTCTCTCTTTGGCATTACCCATCCAACAAATATAACTATGAGCAGACCACCCAAAGGCATAAGTATATTGGAGGTAAACTTGTCCAGAGCATCAAAAAATGTATATCCTCCTACAGTAATGTTATGGCTTCCCAAAGAGAGCGACGCGAGCGCGCCAAAGATAACCACAACAATGAGCACAATTGTGGTAGAGACGCTCCTCTTTAAACCAATTTCTTCATTTACAAAGGAGACGGAGACCTCAAAGAGAGAGATTGAGGAGGTTATGGCCGCCAGGAAGAGCGCAAAGAAGAAGAGAAGCTGCAGTATGGGGCCCAACGGTATCTGTTGGAATATCTCCGGGAGCACCACAAATACAAGTCCGGGACCCTCCGAAGGGGCTATGCCAAATGCAAAGACTGCCGGCATAATGGCCAGACCGGAGAGAAGTGCAAATGCGGTATCAGAGATTGATGTTAGCATAGAGGTCTTTATTATGCTCTCCTTCTTGCTCACATAAGAGGCATAAGTAAGAATGCAGCCCATTCCAAGGCTAAGCGAGAAGAAGGCCTGCCCCATAGCATCCATCACTGTGTTGGAGGTTACCTTGGAGAAATCGGGATTAAAAAGAAAAGCCAATCCCCTCTCCGAGCCCCCAAGGGTAAGTGACCTTACAGCCACA
>SFUD01000038.1 GCA_004561775.1 bacterium
TTAACATTTTATAATCTTTTAAATAGTTGTTTCTCGTTTATTTTACCTTTACAAACTCGGATTCCTTAATGGAGATGATGCCCTTGCCGCAATCCTGGTTGCCAAGAATCCTCTGAGCTCTTACAAGTCTTGTGGAGCCCTCGTAATAGTTCTGGTCTGTAGGGATAAGGGAGTTTATGCGCACTTTGGTGGCAGAGTGGATAAAGATGCCATCTCCAATATAGATTCCTACGTGAGTGATTCTCTCCTTTTTATCAGCAGTAGCCTTTCTGCCAAAGAAGATAAGGTCTCCCTTCTTAAGGTTTGCAAGAGCCTCTGTGGTCTGCTGACCCTCATTCACATATTTGCTTATATCCACATTATCACCTGTATAGCACTGCTGTGAGGCATCGCGGGCAAGAATGAGTCCGCAAAGGAAATAGGTAGATTTTGTAAATCCGCTGCAGTCCACAGCTTTGATTGAAGTGGCACCCCACATATAAGGCACACCAACAAACTGCTTAGCTGTTGCAATAATATCGTCTGCGGTAGGATTGCTTCTTACAGGCTCTGCCAGCCACTTCTCAAAATCCTTCACCGATGCTGCAGGAAGGTAGCCTGTGCGGCCATCTGCCAATGCCACCTTGCGGAATTTTCCGCTCTTGCCAAGGTCTATGAAGATATTGCCCCATACCGCATCGCATACCGGCTGAGACTCCATCTTAGGCTCCTCTGTAACAACGCCGAATCTTGCTGTAAGCACAACCTTCTTCTTTGCGGTGTACTCTGCAAACTCCTCCTTTGTCATCTCTGCCACGCTTCCCGATGTTACCCAGGAGATATATCCCTCCGGTGTGCGCACCTGTGACCATCCGCCACTCTTTCTAAGTATGGTAACAGGGCCGCCCATCATCATCTGAGTGCCTGATTCAGCATCATAATCCCCATCCATTCTAAGGTTTATGACAGACTGTGTGGCTACGCCATAAACTTTGCCCTTAAGGCTCTCGGATGGAAGAATCTCTATCTTGTCTGTAACCTTGTAGCCCAATTTGGCCATATCTGCAAGCACGCTCTTCTTTGCCTCAGGCTCTGTGGTGCAGCCTGTTATTGCAAGCTCACCCTTCTCTTCTGTTAACTTAAGGTCAAAGACCTTCACCCTTCTGTCGGGAGCATAAGTGGATTTGACACCTCTGGTAACAATTGTGAAGTCCTTTATTGCCGCATCGCTCTGTGCAGATGCTGTTGTTGTTGCTGCGGAGAAGAGCAGGCAGAATGCAGCCGCTCTGGTTAAAATTTTTGTGATATCTCTCATAAATGCTATACTTTATCATTTTATTCTGCAAATATAACTATCAGACGTTAGAATAAAAAGTTATCTTTGCACAAATTTTACCGTTATGATAGTAGATTCTTTAGAGAGTTTTGAGAAATATTGCGATATTGAAGATGGTTTCCAGAAGGTCTATTCCTTCATAAAATCCCACAAATTGGCAGAGTTGGAGGAGGGTGAATATGAGATAGATGGCAGAAGAGTCTATTGCACCGTCTGGAGCGGGGAGCTCAAGAGCCCGGAGGAGGCAAAGTTGGAGGTGCACGACTCCTACATAGATATACAGCTGCTTCTGGAGGGTGCGGAGACAATAGGCCACAAAGACCGCCGCAAGTGCAATGCCACAGATGTAGAGTATGATGAGGTTAAGGATATTGCCTTTTTTGAGGAGGATCCGGACAACTACATTGTGCTTGGCCCGGGCAATATGGCAATACTCTTTCCGGCAGATGCCCACGCGCCTCTTCTGGGATCGGGAAGATGCAGGAAAATTGTATTTAAGGTAAAAATTATCAGGCAAGTGCGTCGCTGATGACCAAAAGATACAACTCTTTTGCAGGCTATTTTAAAGAGAGATTCGGCTGTCGCCTGCAGAAGATAGTTGTAGATGCCGGTTTTACCTGTCCCAACAGGGACGGCAGGCTCTCTGTGGGTGGTTGCACCTACTGTAACAATGCGGCTTTCCATCCCTCTTACAGCACACCGGACAAATCTATTCTGCAGCAGATGGAGGAGGGTATGGAGTTCCACCGGAGGCGCTATCGCAACGCCACCTCCTATCTTGCATATTTTCAACCCTATTCAAATACCTACGCCCCGCTTGAGAGGCTGAAGGAGCTCTATGGGCAGGCGCTGCAGCACCCTCAGGTAAAGGGGATTGTAATTGGAACAAGGCCGGACTGTGTGGATGAGGAGAAGTTGGACTACCTTCAGCAGCTCTCCCACAAGCATATTGTAATAATAGAATATGGCATAGAGTCCTGCTATGACAAGACTTTAAAGCGCATTAACCGTTGCCACACCTTCCGTCAGGCGGAGGAGGCTTTGCGGGCTACGGCAGAGAGGGGCATTATGCAGGGCGCCCATTTTATAATAGGCCTGCCCGGAGAGAGCAGAGAGGAGCTGCTGCAGATGCCGCAATTTATAAACTCCCTTCCTCTGGATTCTGTAAAATTTCATCAGTTGCAGATAATTAAAGGTACCGCTATGGAGCGGCTCTATGCCTCTTCTCCTGAGGAGTTTGTGCAGTTTTCGCTTAATGAATATATAGATTTTTTTGTGGATTTTCTGGAGCTTCTCTCTCCAAAATTGCGCATAGAGCGCTTTGCAGGGGAGGTTCCGCCAAGATTTGTGAATGGCTCACCCTGGGGGCTTGTGCGTAATGTGGAGCTTTTGCGTATGCTGGATGAGAGGTTGGAGGAGCGGAAGAGCTGGCAGGGCAAGGCCTTGGGCGCACAATTTGCTGAGTGGCAAAAATTTGTTTAATTTTGTAAATTTAAATATTAAATACTATGCTGTCTTACAATACCGATAAAATTCTGATGGAGGGGCTTACATTCGACGATGTGCTCCTTATCCCGGCTCACTCCGAGGTGCTCCCTAGGGAGGTGAATGTCTCTTCCCATTTTTCTAAAGAGATTGTGCTTCAGTCTCCTATTGTTTCAGCTGCAATGGATACAGTAACGGAGGCAGAACTTGCCATTGCCATTGCCAGAGAGGGAGGTATTGGTGTAATTCATAAGAATATGCCCATTGAGGCTCAAATGGAGCAGGTAAGAAGAGTTAAGAGGGCAGAGAACGGAATGATATACGACCCTGTTACCATAGGAAAGGATGCTCTTGTAAAGGAGGCTCTTTCGCTTATGAGCAAATATCATATTGGCGGTATTCCTGTGGTGAATGAGACAAATAAGCTTATTGGTATTGTTACAAACAGAGACCTCCGTTTTGTAGATAATGTGAATACCCCTGTAAAAGAGGTGATGACCGGAGAGAATCTCATTACTATAAGCAGAGATTCGGATGTCTCAAAGGCTACGGAGATTCTCAAGCGCTACAGGATAGAGAAACTTCCGGTAGTTGACAAGGATGGCACCCTTGTGGGACTCATAACATATAAAGACCTTGCCAAGATTAAGGATAACCCTAAGGCCAGCAAGGATTCCAAGGGCAGGTTGCTTGCAGCCGCAGCTGTTGGAGTAAATTCAAATTCTATAGAGAATGTGGAGATGCTTGCCTCTGTTGGAGTGGATGCGGTGGTTGTAGATACAGCGCACGGTCACTCTGCCGGAGTTCTCAAGGTTATAAAGAGCGTAAAGCAGACCTTCCCTCATCTGCAGGTTGTTGCAGGAAATATTGCAACCGGAGAGGCAGCCAAAGCCCTTGCAGAGTGCGGTGTGGATGGCGTAAAGGTGGGTATCGGACCCGGCTCAATCTGCACCACCAGAGTTGTGGCAGGTGTGGGAGTTCCGCAGCTTACAGCTGTAATGCTTGCATACGAGGCTCTTAAGGGCACAGGCATTCCAATTATAGCAGATGGCGGAATCCGTTATTCGGGAGATATAGTAAAGGCCTTTGCGGCAGGAGCAAGCAGCATAATGGCAGGTTCGCTCTTTGCAGGAGTGGAGGAGTCGCCGGGAGAGACCATTATTCTAAATGGACGTAAGTTTAAATCATACAGGGGAATGGGCTCTTTGGAGGCAATGCAGAAGGGCTCCAAGGATAGATACTTCCAGGATATGGAGGAGGATATAAAGAAACTTGTTCCGGAGGGCATAGTTGCTCAGGTGCCTTACAAAGGCACACTCTCGGAGGTTGTATATCAGCTTCTTGGCGGACTTAGGGCAGGTATGGGCTATTGCGGAGCCAAGGATATTGAGGCGCTGCGTGCGGCAAAATTTGTGAAGATTACCTCTGCGGGACTTGCAGAGAACCACCCTCACGATGTTACAATTACACGTGAAGCCCCTAACTACAGCAGATAATTTTGGAATGAAGAGACTCCTTATACTCCTTTTTGGTCTGATTCTTGTTTCATCCTGCACTTTGATAGACTTCTTTACAGATAAAGATGTTGTGGCAGAGGCGGGAAAGGCAGAACTTACCAGACCGGAACTTGAGAGAATCTTGCCAAAGAACCTCTCTGCGGAGGATAGCCTGGTTATGGCAAAGCAGTACATTACCTCTTGGGCTAAGCGTATGTTGCTCTATAACAAGGCAATGGCAGAACTATCCAATGAGGATAAAAATGTAGATAAGCTCTTGCAGGAGTACAAGATGCAGTTGCTTATCTACAGGTATCAGAACAAATATCTCTCTGAGAGGCTGGATACCGTGGTCTCAGACGAGGAGGGTATGGAGTACTACAACAAACACAAAGAACTCTTTGTATCGCAGGATGGCGCCGCGCGCGGAAGGTATCTTGTAATAAACAAGGATTCCAAAAACCTTAAGGCAATCCAGCGCGCCGCAAGGGGAAGGGATGAGGAGAGCGTGCAGAGTTTTGAAGAGCTTGCCTCTACCTTTGCTGTGAGATATGAGAATTTTAATGATGCCTGGCTCTCTCTTCCCGATTTGAGCAGAGAGATGGGATGCACCTTTGTGGAGCTTAAGGAGCGTCTAACAGAATCGGATGTGGTGGAGTTGCAGGACTCCCTCTACACCAAGTTCTTTGTGGCTGCGGAGAAGGTGCTTCCTGGCAGAGTTGCACCCTATGAATATAGCAGGCGCAAGGTGCGCGAAATCTTCCTTGGACGCCGCAAGCAGGAGCTTATTGCTGCTTTGGAGGAGGAGATTTATAGTGAGGCGTTGAAAAACAATGAATTAATAATAGTCAAATAATGAAGAGAATTTCTAGACTGTTCTTTGCAGTAATGCTAATGGTGGCACTCTCTTTTCAGCAGGCCGCTGCACAGAAGTACAACGATGGTCTTATAGATAAGACAATAGCAATTGTTGGAGGTGAGGCTATCTTCCTCTCTCAGCTGGAGGGGGAGATACAGGTTATGCGCGCGCAGGGCATAACATCGGACAAAAACCTCCGCTGCACCGTTCTGGAGAACCTGCTTGTTCAGAAACTCTTCCTTAACCAGGCAAGGCTGGATAGCCTTACGGTTAGAGAAGACCACGTGGAATATTCGCTGGAGGATAGAATAAACAATATCCTTATGCAGCTTGGCGGCGAGAAGGAGACGGAAGAGTATTTCAAAAAGCCGGTCTATAAGCTTAAGCAGGATTGGAGAGAGGTGCTGCGCGAGCAGGACCTTATTGGACAGATGCAGCAGAATGTTATGTCCAAGGCTCCCGATATGACCCCTGCAGAGGTAGAGAGATTCTACAAGAGAACAGACAAGGACAGCTTGCCAATAATCTCCACTCAGTACAAATTCAGCCATATAGTGCTCTATCCGGAGAAGGAGGCGGCGGAGATGGCTGTAAAGGAGCGCCTTTTGGAGTTCAGAAACAGAGTACTTAACGGAGAGCGTTTTGCAACCCTAGCCTCTCTCTACTCAGAAGATCCCGGCAGCGCACCTTATGGCGGTGAGCTTAGAAAAGCCCCAAAGAACCTCTACTGGCCAGCCTTCTCAGATGCAGCAATGATGCTTAAGCCCGGCCAGATCTCTCCAATTGTTCAGACTCCCGATGGTTTTCACATAATTCAGATGATAGAGAAGGATGGAGATATGTTTAATGCAAGGCATATTCTTCTAAAGCCCAAATATACCTCCGAAGATAGAACCAAAGCCTTTGAGAGGCTGGACTCCATAAGAACTCTGATAGTTGCAGACAGCGCTTCTTTTGAAGAGATGGCAATGAGGTACTCGCAAGATGCCAAAACCGCCACTAACGGAGGTCAGGTGGTAGATGAGAATACCGGTGCAACCTCTTTCGAGAAGGATCAGTTGCGTCCTATGGATTATGCCATTCTTAAGGATATGAAGGAGGGCGAGATATCCGAGCCTTTTGAGTCATTGGATTCGGAGGGAAGGGGAAGGACAATTTACAAGATTGTGCGTTTTGACAAATTAATCCCGTCACATACAGCAAATCTGAAGGAGGATTTTATGGTTATTCAGCAGATGGGTAACGCTACTCAGCAGAGAGCTCAGATAGACAAGTTTGTTGAC
>SFUD01000039.1 GCA_004561775.1 bacterium
TTGCCTTGGCTGTCATATTGGGGAAGGTTCTCCCATGTGACCGTTGTGTTTTCTGCGTCTGTAGAAGTCACAGTTTGCAGCACACAGCCTGCATCCACGGTATGGCCGCTCCAACTGTCGGAATCCTCCGCGAGCGTCTGCCCACCATAGCAATGCCAGTTCTCTTCGTCCTTCGTTTTATACAGCAGTTCAAAGACGGCAGTGGCATTTTCGCCGGGCTGGCGGCGCCAGACCTTTTCGACCGTAATGGTGGAGTAGTTCTTCTGCCGGATCAGTTCGTTGGTGATTTTACTCTCGTTCCGGTGGCGGGTCGTATTGTAGTAGTGGTCAGGGAGCGGATTGGATTCATCATACGATTCACTGGGTGAGTAGTCCTTACCGTAGTCCGTCGTCTCCGCATAGTTGGGTATTGCCGTAACCTCCTTGGCACGGAAATACAGGGTGTAGTAGGTTTTCCCGTCCTCACCCACCGTTGCGACCGGAAGATCCTGCAGCGTCTTCTGCCAGTTTTCGCCCTTCGTAAGGGTGAAGGTGTAGGCGCGGCCATTCACCTTTACATTCTGCCAGTCGGTAAGCTCAAAATTCCCTTCAGAACTGCCCTCTCCGGAGTCGTTCTCTTCCTCGGAGGGACTGCTTTCGGGGGCATCCCCCGTGCTCCTGATACCACGCATTTGCAGGACAAAGGTAATCGCGTCCGGGCGGGAGTGGTACAGATCATCCTCGTCGTTTACCCAGATCTTCTCCACGTGCAGGGTGGTAGACTCCAGCTTATTCTGAATGTCGGTTTTCTCATCGCCCTGCGCAGGATAGGTTCGGGTATAGGCGGCGGCTTCATAAGTAGTCTTTCCGTCCGCAGTACGCTCCTCAACCTCCGCCGCGCCAATGTGGGTCTCGACGCAGCGATAGTGCCAAGGTTTTCCATCCTGATCCTGTTCTTTGTACTAAGCAGATAATCATCCTCGCTCAAGAGCCCGCGGGCAATTGCCAGATGCTTCTTGAAGGTTGTTCCCGGAACATCCTGATGCTTCATAATGGAGCCAAAGACCAGCGTGGAGGCAAATGGGATAGAGAGCGAGTAGGCCACAACCTCATCGTGCTCATCAAAGGTATACTCCCTCATATTCAGCTTAAGGGAATTGAAGAGGTCCCGGAAAAAGACAAGCCCCATATAGTCCGTACCGCGCACCTTAAGAGCACCATTCTCCTTAACCTGCGGCTCATTTATTATAATAGCATTCTCGCTCTGCAGGTTGCCCAGATTGGCAAATGTAGGGCCAAACATAGGGTGAACGGAGACATATCTGAATCCCGATGCCTCATAGAACTCCTTCAGCCCAGTCTTTACAGAGGCAATATCGGAGATTATGCAGTTTTGCGGCAGATGCGGCATAAGCGCCTTAAAGGCCTCAACCGTGTAACTTAGAGTTACACAGTTAATTACCAGTTCGGGAGCAAACTCCTCAACCTCCTCCATCTTTGTAAAACGGAAGACATTGTAGACAAAGCGCATACGCTTTGAATCACTCTCCATCACCGCCACATCGTGATTGAAACTCAGAAGGTCCGAGAAGAAGGAGCCCATCTTGCCCGCGCCCAGAATAAGAATCTTCATACCCCGCTATTTTTTCAAATCCAACTGCACTCTAACAGACTCCTCGTGAATTGCCTTAACAATGGAGTCCACAAACTCACCGCTAAGATTAAGCTTGGAGCCCATATCCTGCCTGCTCTTAAGGAGCTGGTCGTACCTTCCGCTCTGTAGCACCGGCATATTGTGCTCCAATTTGTATGTTCCAATCTCCTGAGAGATTCTCATACGTTTTGCAAGAAGTGTAAGAAGCTGTTCGTCAAGCTCATCTATCTGCTTACGAAGCACAGAGAGGTTCTCTGTTGTCTGTACGTTGTCTCTAATCACAAGCATATTCAAAGTATAATCCAGTACGGCAGGTGTAAGTTGCTGCTTTGCATCGCTAAGGGCACAATCGGGATTACAGTGCGACTCAATTATAAGACCGTCGAAGTTAAGGTCCATAGCCTGCTGCGCAATAGGGGCAACAAGCTCCCTTGCGCCACCAATGTGGCTTGGGTCGCAGATAATGGTAATCTCCGGGTAGCGGCGCTTCAGCTCAATAGGAATATGCCACAGCGGCGCATTTCTGTAGATCTTTTTGTCATAGGAGCTGAAACCTCTGTGAATTACGCCAAGGTTGGTAAGGCCCGCATTGTAAAGCCTCTCCAATCCGCCAATCCAAAGCTCCAGGTCCGGATTTACAGGGTTCTTAAGCAATATTGGGATATCAACTCCCTTAAGGGCATCTGCAAGTTCCTGCATAGCAAATGGGTTTGCGGCAGTTCTGGCACCAATCCAGAGCAGGTCTATTCCTGCCTTGATTGCCTCAAGAACGTGCGCTGGAGTAGCCACCTCTGTTGCAACCATCATACCTGTCTTCTCCTTAACCTCCTTTAGCCAAGGCAAACCAACCGCGCCTATTCCCTCAAAACCACCCGGTTTTGTACGCGGCTTCCATATTCCGGCCCTGAAAATCTTAATACCCTTCTCTGCCAACTCTGTGGCAGTCTGCATAACCTGCTCGCGGCTCTCCGCGCTGCAAGGACCTGCAATAACAATTGGCCTATTGGCTTCCAAGCCTTTAAGAACCAGCTTTTTAATCTCCATATAAAGATATTTGAATTATTTGATTACAGATTTAACACGCGCCAAAGCCTCTGCCAGATTCTGCTCGTTGCAGCAGAGGGAGATACGCATATAACGCTCTCCGTTGCTTCCAAAGATAAAACCCGGAGTAAGGAAGACCTTGGCCTCATAAAGCAATTTGTCGCTCAGCTCCTTTGCAGAGACTCCTCCCGATATCTCTCCCCACAGGAAGAGTCCAACCTGATTCTCTCTTACCCTGCATCCGGCAGCCTCCAGAATGGCACGCGCAAGTTCCCTCCTTGCCGCATATACCGCATTCATCTTGGCGTACTCCTCGTCGCCCTGGGCAAGCGCCTCAACTGCCGCCAATTGCATAGGGCGGAACATTCCCGAATCCATATTGCTCTTTACCCTAAGCACCCACTCTATGAATCTGCTGTTGGAGGCAGCCATTCCTATTCTCCATCCGGGCATATTGAATGCCTTGCTCAGCGAATTCAACTCTATGCATATCTCCTTTGCTCCAGGCACAGAGAGAATGCTGATAGGATGGTCATTAAGAATAAAGCTGTAAGGGTTGTCGTGGCATATTACAATGCCCCACCTCTTGCCAAAGGCAACAATCTTCTCAAAGAGCTCCCTGCTGCCATTTGCGCCGGTAGGCATATTAGGATAGTTGCACCACATAAGCTTAACCGCATTAAGGTCTATCTCGCCCGCATTGTGCCTTCTCTCCAAATCCTCCAAATCGGGATGCCAATCGTGGGACTCATCCAGAGAGTACTCAATAATCTTAGCGCCAATCAGCTTTGAGACAGAGAAATAGGTAGGGTAGCCCGGATTTGGCAGAAGCACGCTCTCTCCCGCATTGACAAATGCCATAGAGATATGCATAACACCCTCCTTGCTTCCCATAAGCGGCAATATCTCATTGGAAGGGTCAAGCTCCACAGAATAGTATCTCCTGTACCACGCCGCAAAGGCCTCCCTCAACTGCGGGATGCCCACATAAGGCTGATACCCGTGCACATTCTCCTCCATTGCGCTCTTTGCAAGCATCTCTCGCACCTTTAGGGTAGGAGGCATATCGGGACTGCCTATACCAAGATTAATAACTCCTGCGCCCTCCGCATTCATCTTAGCAATCTCCTTAAGCTTTATAGAGAAGTAGTACTCCTCCACTTTAGAGATTCTCTCCGCTGGAACCACACTTTTGCTCATATCTTTTAAAATTATTAATAATCAATCATTTACAGACTGCCTGCCATCCACATACTCGCCCATTATCTGAAACTCTCCGGTAAGCGGCCTTATAGCCTCCACCGCCTGCCTGTAGCGCATATAATCATCAAAGAGCAGATTTATGTAAAACTGATACTCCCACTCCTTGCCAACAATGGGAAGGCTCTGAATCATAGTAAGATTCATATCATAGAATGAGAGTATTGCAAGTATCTTGGAGAGGCTTCCCGATGTATGGGGCAGCGTAAAGACCATTGCGCTCTTATTTATTCTCTGCCCCTGGGAGAGCTGCTCAAGCACCTGCGGAGCAACCGTTGGATTTGCAAGAATGAGAAACCTTGTAAAATTCCTCTTGTTGGTCTCTATTCCATCTGCCAGAATATCCATTCCATAGAGCGCCGCGGCGCCTGCGGGAGCTATTGCCGCGTGGTCTCTCAGATTCTGCTCCTTAATCCATTTGGCACTGCCTGCAGTATCATCCTTCTCCACAAGCTTAACCCCTTGGAGCCTCTCCAAATAATCTGCGCACTGCATAAGCGCCATAGGATGGGAGTTAACCTCCCTTATCTCATCCAGCCCCACTCCGGGGAGAGCCAAAAGAGAGTGCTTTATTCTGAGTTTGTACTCTCCCACAATAACTAGCCCTGTCTCCCTTATGATTCGGTAGTTCTGAAGGAGACTTCCCGCAATGGTATTCTCTATTGCCATTATGCCCAGAATCTCCGGATTCTCCACCACCTTTGAGGCAAGCTCCCCAAAGGTCTCGCAATCCACATTCTCTATCTTATTCTCTCCAAAGAAGTCAATTGCCGCAATATGGTGGTTACATCCACCTATTCCCTGTATAGCTACTCTCATATCTGTATAATAAAAAAACTCCCGCGCATCACTGCGAGGGAGTTGCAATCATTCTACTACAAAACTATATAAATACAACCCCCTCTTTTATTCCAAAGTAATAAAAGAAATAAAAAAAGAAGTATGTAAATGTGCTCTTCATAAAACTAGCCTTTATCTCCCGCAAAGTTATATTTTTTTTATATTTTTGCAAACAATTACAACTTATAATTATGCAAAATATTTCCATCAGCATAGATATCAATAACTTACATAAACTAATCCCTAAAAACCGAGATATTTTTGTAATAATTGATAATAATCTTAAAGAGTATATGCCTCTCTTTAAGGAGTACCGGACCATTGGCATAGAGACCTCTGAGGAATACAAAGATTACTCCACCATAGAGAGGATAATCTCCATTCTTCTGGCCAAAGGAGCAGACAGAAAGAGCTTTATAGTTGGCGTAGGAGGAGGTATCACCACAGATATGGCGGGCTTTGCAGCCTCCATCTACAAGAGGGGCATAGAGTTTGGTTTTGTACCCACCACACTGCTTGCAATGTGCGATGCCGCAATTGGAGGCAAGAACGGAGTAAATTTTGGAGGCTTCAAGAATATGATAGGTACAATAACCCAACCTCAGTGGGTCTTCATCTCTCCGGAGTTTCTGAAGAGTCTGCCAAGCAGAGAGTTCAAAGCAGGAGCCGCAGAGGCGCTCAAGACCTTTATGATTTACGACAGGGAGGAGTACTCAAAGGCGGTGGAGCTCTTTGGCAACATAGAGAGAGGCGGCAAAGAGTACCTTGCGCTGGAGAGCACACAGGAGCAGCTTCTCCACACAATAAAGGCCTGCTCCGGCTACAAGGCCGCCGTAGTGGAGAGAGATATGTACGAGCACGGAGAGAGGCGTCTGCTTAACCTTGGGCACACATTTGCCCACGCAATAGAGAGCTGCTGCAACAATGCCGGCACATTTGAGATAATGCACGGAGAGGCGGTTGCCATAGGGCTTGTCTGCGCAGCAGAGCTCTCCCAGAGGCTTGGAATTGCCCCCAACGGCTTTGCAGAGAGGGTGGCGCAAGATATTGCCTCCTGCGGGCTTCCTACAACAATGGCCGGACTTCCCGTAACTAAAGAACTCATAGTAAAGGCCATAACAAAAGACAAAAAGGTAGAGAATCACGGCATCCACCTAATTCTCCCAAAGGAGATTGGGCACGTAGAGGACCGCACCGTGCCTCTGGAATCCATAGAAACCCTTGTAAATATATGATTTGCGTAAGTATACAGGAACCCTCCTTTGAGAGATGCAAGGAGATGATGCTCTCTCTGGCCGCCAAAGGCGCAGACCGCATTGCAGAACTGCGTGCAGACCTCTGCCACTTCACCCCGGAGCAGGTCTCTCTCCTTGTGGCAGCAAATCCGCATACAATAGTAACAAGCAGAGTGGAGAGCAACAACCCTTCACTCTCCTTCAACCGTCTCTGCGCGGCAATAGAGGCAGGCGCAGAGTATATAGATACAGAGTTGGAGTATCCCGATGACCTTCAGCTGCAGTTGCGCAACAGAGCCCGCAGCGCCGGAACCAAGCTTATAGTCTCCTGGCACAACTTCTCCGCCGGAACCAAGCTTATAGTCTCCTGGCACAACTTCTCCACAACACCCCCGCTGAAGCAGCTTCTGGAGGTTTACCACAGCTGCGCAGAGAAGGGTGCGGATGTGGTAAAGATTGTAACCACAGCCAACAGCCTTATAGATGCCACCAGAACAATGCGCCTCTACAGAAGCGTGGCAAGGTTGCCCCGCAAGAGAATCCAGAGGCCTCCTTTGGCAGCATTTGCAATGGGCAGCGCCGGCAAATTCACAAGATATCTTTCGCTAAAGATAGGTTCTCCCCTCTCCTATACTTATCCCGATGGTGCCAAG
>SFUD01000040.1 GCA_004561775.1 bacterium
ACCCTATCTGGTGGGCGTTGTGGAGCATCTTCCCGAGCTAAGAGCCAAGGAGGAAGACAACTATAACGATTATGTTGCCGATTCCATAAAGGATGCGGCGCTTACAATAATAAAGATGTCTCCAAACATCCCCCAAGAGTTGAGTTTTGCCATAAAGAACATAGAGGGATTTGAGTTCCTCATAAACTTTATAGCAGCCAATATGGAGTTTGAGAAGATATCTGACAAGATAAAGATACTCTCCGAGTCCAACCCTACCGAAAGGGGAATGAGGCTTCTGGAGTTGCTGCAGAAACAGATAGAGTTCATTAAACTTAAGAATGACATTCAGCAGAAGGTAAAGAGCGAGATGGACCAGCAGCAGCGCGAGTACTACCTTAACAATCAGCTAAAGACCATCCAGGAGGAGCTGGGAATGGGGGCTGGCAGCCAGGATTCTGAGAAGCTGCGCGAAAGGGCCGCAAAGAAAAGGTGGCCTGCAAAAGTGGCAGCAGCATTCAGCAAGGAGCTCTCCAAACTGGAAAAGATGGTTAGCAGTTCTCCCGATTACAGTGTGCAGCTAAACTATCTGGAGTTTATGCTGGACCTCCCTTGGGACGAGACCACACTGGATAATCTGAGCCTTAGCAACGCCCAGGAGGTGCTGGACAAGGACCACTATGGACTGGATAAGGTTAAGGAGAGGATTATTGAATATCTTGCCGTTCTTAAATTGAAGGGAGATATGAAATCTCCTATTCTCTGCCTCTATGGGCCTCCGGGAGTGGGTAAGACCTCTCTGGGCAAATCCATTGCCAAGGCACTTGGCAGGAAATATGGAAGGATTTCACTTGGAGGAATGCACGACGAGTCTGAGATAAGGGGACACAGAAAGACCTACATTGGAGCTATGCCGGGAAGGATAATAGATACCATAAAGAAGTGCGGTTCGTCCAACCCTGTAATTGTGCTGGACGAGATTGATAAAGTGGCCTCCGATTACAAGGGGGACCCCTCTTCTGCGCTTCTTGAGGCACTTGACCCGGAACAGAACACTGCCTTCCACGACAACTACCTTGATGTGGATTACGACCTCTCCAAGGTGCTCTTCATAACAACAGCCAACAACATTGGCAATATCTCCCCTGCCCTTAAGGACAGAATGGAGATGATTCCGGTAAGCGGATACCTTGCAGAGGAGAAATACTTCATTGCCAAGGATCACCTTATTAAGAAGCAGCGCGAGGCGCACGGGCTCAAGAGTTTCCAGTTTAAGATTAACAAGGCTGCCATTGAGACCGTAATAAACGAATACACGAGGGAATCGGGAGTAAGAAATCTGGATAGGCAGATTGCCAAACTTGCCCGCTACGCTGCCAAAAGGATTGCGGTTGACGGTATGTCGAGTGTAAGCATAACTCCTAAGGATGTGAAGAGCATATTGGGCCTTCCGGTGCATTTCCAAGACCTGCAGAAGGGCAATGAGATGCCCGGAGTGGTTACAGGTCTTGCCTGGACTGAGGTTGGAGGTGAAATTCTCTTTGTGGAGTGCAGCCTGAGCAAGGGCAAAGGGGTGCTTACAACCACAGGTAATTTGGGAGATGTTATGAAGGAGTCTGCCACAATTGCCTACCAGTACATAAAGGCTCATCCGGAGCTGATTGGTGTTACTGCAGAGGAGATTGCATCCAAGGATATACATATACACGTGCCTGAGGGCGCCGTTCCGAAGGATGGCCCGTCTGCCGGCATAACCATTGTGAGCGCTATGGCCTCTGCCTTCTCCGGCAAATGCGTAAAGCACGGCATTGCAATGACAGGAGAGATGACCTTAAGGGGCAAAGTGCTCCCTGTTGGAGGCATAAAGGAGAAGATTCTTGCCGCAAAGAGGGCCGGAATAGATACAATTGTTCTCTCGGAGGATAACAGAAGGGATATTAACGAGATTAAGAGCATCTATATAGAGGGCCTCTCCTTCAAATATGTAAAGAGTATGGAGGATGTGCTCAAATTTATCTTTGAGGATTGAGAATTGAGGGTTGAGGATTGAGGCGAGATGATAGATGTTAAGATTGAGCCGGGATGGAAGGAGCTCCTTAAGAATGAGTTTGAAAAGGAGTATTTTGCAAGGCTGGTTGAGTCTCTGCATGAGCAGAAGCGCAACGGCGTTGTAATCTATCCTCCCGGCTCAAAAATCTTTAATGCTTTTAATCTTACTCCTCCCGACAGGGTAAAGGCTGTGATACTTGGACAAGACCCCTATCATAATCCCGGTCAGGCACACGGCCTCTCCTTCTCCGTTCCGGAGGGTATTGCCGCTCCCCCGTCATTAAAGAATATCTACAAAGAGATTTCAACGGATTTGGGCATTGACACATCGTCAAGAGGCGGAGACCTTACCCGATGGGCCAGGCAGGGGGTCTTTCTGCTTAATGCAGTGCTTACCGTAAGAGCAAATCAGCCTGCCTCCCACTCCGGCTTGGGGTGGAAGGAGTTTACAGATGCGGTTATCTCTCTGCTCTCCAGCCGCAGGGAGCATCTTGTCTTTATGCTTTGGGGCAACTATGCCCGCAGCAAGAGCGGGCTCATAGACCACAACAAGCACCTTGTGCTAGAGGCTGCGCACCCCTCACCGCTTGCAAGAGGAGCATTCTTTGGGTGCAGACACTTCTCCAAATGCAACAATTATCTTATAGCGAACGGAATTGCCCCCATTGTTTGGTAATTATTCAATTATACGCTAATTTTACACAATAATTATAGAATTGATGTTGTAATGCGTACAGCCATATTTCCGGGTTCATTCGACCCCTTTACAATAGGTCACTACGATGTTCTTATATCTGCGCTTAAACTCTTTGACAAGGTAATTATTGCCGTTGGCTACAACAGTTCCAAAAGCGGCTATTTCAGTCCCTGCACAAGAGTAAAGATTATAGAGGATGCCATAAAAGGATTGGAGCACGTAGAGGTTTGCACCTATTCGGAACTTACCATAGACCTTTGTAAAAGACTTGGAGTCAACTATATAGTAAGAGGATTGCGCACCACTACAGATTTTGAGCTGGAGAGCGTAATTGCCCAGGCAAACAAAAAGATGGCTCCGGATATTCTCACAATCTACATTCCTGCATCGCAAGAGTACTCCTTTGTTTCAAGCACCGTTGCAAGGGATGTGATTATTCATCAGGGCAATGCAGAGCTCTTTATGCCAAAGGGGGTAAACATTCAAAAATATATAAAGGCAGGAATGGTTAATATACCGCCTGTAAAATTGGATAAGCAGGAATAGGGTTGGAACGATGGTCTTATATATCTCTGCTCTTTGTTGCACTGCTCTTTGGCAGCACTCAGCAACTGCGCTCTGCGGAAGGAGCCTTTAGATTAAGGCTCAACTGCAAGGCGGCAATAGAGTGCGGTGCCATCTCTAAGGGAGACACAATTGCAATAAAGGGATTTACCTGGGGAGAGCTCTCCACCGCTCCCCTCTCCTATGGCATTGTTAAGGGCAGAAGCATAATCCTTACTCTGCAGAATGCCAAATGCGGAGAGTATGTGGTGGAACTGCGCAAGAGAGCCGGCGGCAGGGTGCGCAATGTTATGGAGTTCTTTGTGTCGGATGCAGAGAGCCATCGGGAAGAGAGGTATGCCATAAGTTATAAGAATGATGCATTTTATGCGCAGGCGCTTGAGGGGGCTGCGGAGAATGGGTTGCTGGCAGAGCTTAATGCCTCTATAAGGGATTTCTCTGCTGGTATAATTGGCAATAAAGAGGCAAAGGAGGCGCTTGATTCCATCTATAGCAAGGCGCTGGCAAGCGATTCTTCTGCGCTCTTTACCTCATTGTGCCGCCTCTCGCTAGACAATAGGTGCAGAAGTGTAAGGTATATAAGGTCTGTACTGCCGCTGGAGGACCCAAGAGTGCTCTACACCAATTTTGTTAAGAGCAGCGTGGAGTCTTACCTGAAGAGCCTTGAGAGAAATAGCACGGAGGCTTTGACATTTATTGCAGAGGATTTGGTGCAGAGTGCCCACAGCACGCTTAAGCCATATATTGCACTGCAGATATTCAACCTCTTTAAGGAGGCTGAGATTATGGGGCAGGAGGCTGTTGCAGTTGAGATTGCAAAGAGGTATCTGCTTAATGACAAGAGTGGCGGCATAGAGGAGATGCTGGGTTATGAGACCTATTTTGGCATAATGGCATTTGTGCAGATGAATGAGCATTCCCTTATAGGAATGCAGGCGCCTCAGATAGAGCTTCCCGATTCGCTGGGTTGCTTGCACTCCATTCCAGAGTGCGGCGAGGGTGCAGATGAGGCCTCGCCATTTTTGCAGCTCTTCTACTTTTACACCTCCAATTGCAGCAGTTGCAGGGCAACCACTCCGCTGCTTGCAGAGCTGCTGCAGCGCTATTCGGGAATACCAATAAAGATATATGCCATCTTTACAGGCAGCAGCAGAGGTGAGTGGATGAGCGAGTGCGCAAAGTTCTCTCTTATAAAGAATCCGCTGGTGGAGCGCATAGACCTCTGGGACCCTGAGGTGGAGAGCAACTTTCCTCTGCTCTATGGCGTTATCTCTACGCCGCAGATGCTGCTTACAACAGACAAGGGCATTATTGTTGGACGCAGGCTTACCCCGAAGAGCCTTGAGCAATTGCTTGAGGCAATAAATGAGAATTAAATTATCGCAGCTATGATAACAGGAAAATACAAAGATTTCTACAACAAGGTTAAGACCTTGATTCCAAAAGAGAGAATGTTTCACGACTCATTGAGCACACTGGCCTTTGGTACAGATGCCTCTTTTTACAGATATACTCCTAAGCTTGTCATTAAGGCTCAGAACAATAGGGAGATTCAGCACATATTGGCCAATGCTTGGGAGATGGAGATACCTGTAACATTCAGGGCTGCAGGAACTTCGCTCTCCGGACAGGCTCAGAGCGACAGCGTGCTTGTCTTTGCCACTCACGGCTTTGGAGACCACAAGGTGCTTGAGAGCGGTCTTAAAATAGAGTTGCAGCCAGGCTTGCGCGGAGGTTATGCCAATACATTTCTTGCAAAGTACGGCAGGAAGATTGGTCCCGACCCTGCCTCTATAGATTCTGCAATGATTGGCGGAATTGCTGCCAACAATGCCAGCGGAATGTGCTGCGGCACAAGCGAGAACTCATACAAGACCGTAGCAGACCTTAAACTTATCTTTGCGGACGGAACTATGCTGGATACTGCCAGCAAGGAGTCCAGGGAGGCCTTCAGGGCAACCCACGGCAAACTTCTGGAGGGGCTTGAGGCCATAAGCAGGGAGATTTATGCCAATCCGCAGCTTAAGGAGCGCATAGAGAGGAAGTACAAGATAAAGAATACCACAGGATATAGCCTGAATGCCTTTGTGGACTATCGGGAGGCCTTTGATATTCTTAAACACGTTATAATTGGTTCCGAGGGCACTCTGGCCTTTATTGCCAGCATTACCTACAATACTGTTGTGGAGCATAAGCACAAAGGGCTTGCGCTTGCAATTTATCCTACAATAAAGGAGGCCTGCAGTGCCGTACAGGAGCTGCAGAAATTGCCTGTCTCTGCGGTTGAATTGCTGGACAGGGCGGCTATGAAATCTGTGGAGAATGCTCAGGGTGTTCCGGAGTATATTAAGAGCGTCTCCGACGGGGCTTGCGCGCTGCTTATTGAGTGCCGCGCAGAGAATGAGCAGGAGCTGGAGAAGAAGATTGCTGCAATTACAGAGGGGATAAAGGGCTTTGAGACAGAGCTTCCGTATAAGTTTACAAAGGATGCCAAGGAGCAGGCTACACTTTGGAAATTGCGCAAGGAGACACTCCCTACCGTTGCGGGTATGAGAAAGGCCGGCACTACCTCCATTATTGAGGATATCTGCTTCCCTGTGCCAAAGCTGGCCGAGGCAACTACAGAGCTGAGGAAGATATTTGACAAAGATGGCTATGAGGATGCCGTAATATTTGGCCACGCGCTTGCCGGCAACCTGCACTTTATGTTCAATCAGGACTTTGGCAGCAAAGAGGAGGTTATCAAGTATGCCAACTTTATGGAGGATATTGCCAATATGGTGGTTAGCAGATATGACGGCTCGCTTAAGGCAGAGCATGGCACCGGCCGCAATATGGCGCCGTTTGTAGAGCTGGAGTGGGGCGAGCAGGCATACAGCCTTATGAAGAGGATAAAGAGCCTCTTCGACAGCAAGAACATACTTAATCCGGGCGTTATTCTGAATAGTGACAAAAATGCCCATATTGCCAACCTTAAGCCTTGTCCCGATACTAAAGAGATAGTAAACAAATGTATGGAGTGCGGCTTCTGCGAGCGAACCTGCGTTG
>SFUD01000041.1 GCA_004561775.1 bacterium
CGGCATTGTCTTTGAGAGGATTCCGCAAAGGCTCTTCAAAAGAATCATCTACCTCTACATAGGCATCAGCGGCCTGCTCATCCTCCTCACCGCATAAGTATTTTCCTGCTTCCCGATGGTGCCGTGCGGCTTCCCGATGGTGCCTTGCGGCTTCCCATGCTGGCTCCCCGCATCTTCCCGATGGTGCCGTGCGGCTTCCCGATGGTGCCTTGCGGCTCTCCGATAGTGCTTTGCTGCTTCCCGATGGTGCTTTGCCACGGCGCTGCCATCAGGCGCTCACCAGCGCAGCTCTGCGGCTTCCCTATGGTGCCTTGCGGCTTCCCGATGGTGCTTTGCCACGGCGCTGCCATCAGGCGCTCACCAGCACAGCTCTGCGGGCTTCCCTATGGTGCCGTGCCACGGCGCTGCCATCAGGCACTCACCAGCGCAGCTCTGCCTCTTCCGTGCCGCAGTCCCAGCGCTGCGGCATCCACTTCCGTGCCGCGGTCTCCGGCGCTGCAGCAGATATGCTACTGGCAAAGCGCACAAAAATGCCGATTCTGTGCTCGGGAAGATGGGAAGGTGGCATCGGGAAGCGTAAAAGTGGCCTTCCTGCAAATCACCGCGCACGTTTCAAAAACTCAAATGCCTCATAACCAGCAAGGTGCTCGGTGAGCACAAATCGAGGCCACCGCGCGGGCCAATGTGCCCCAGAGGTGCCTAGAAGAGGGATTCGTGCGCGCGGTGATTTGCAGGAACGCCGCACTAGGCCAGGCAGCATCAGCATTTGCCATCCAATACCTGCTGCACGGCTAGACAGCAGCCTCATCTTGCACCCAACACCTGCGTCCCTTGCCAGGCAGCCGCCTCATCCAGCACCTGATACCAGCGCCCCAGCCATGCAATAGCCTCATCTGGCGGAGATACGGAGGTGGCGTAGGCAATCGGTGCAGATGGACCGAAAGATTTGCGTCTGTTTGAGCAGCAGCCCTACGTGGCAGGAATGGGAATGGGCACATATATGTTAACAGGTGCTGCGAAAGGCCGCATCCCGATGCTGCGAGTTAGCAAATCCGGCCCAGATGTGCCAGATTGCTAGCCAAACCAGAGTACTTTTCTCCGCCGAATGAGGTTTGTTGCTGGCCGGGGCGCCGTGGCGAAGCGCCTTGTGAGAGGCGCCGCCGTGGCAGAGAGCCATCAGGAAGATGTTGCTAGCCAGGGCGCAGTTGCAAAGAGACTGGCCGGGTGCGCCAGATGAGGTTTGTTGCTGGCAGGGTAGCCGGTTGGGAGGCCCATCGGGGAAGCAAAATCGGGAAGCAGGTGAGGAGATTATTTCAAAAAATTGCTGCCATTTGAGATATTTATTTTAAATTGCGGGATGGAATTTTCAAAAAATCTGAAGAGATGAAGGGGTTTTCACACTTTTATTGTTTTGTAGCAGTAATTTACTCATTATTAATATTTTGCAGCGCTGCAAACGCACAGCAGCAGAACAAATCGCAAGGGCAGCAAGCCAAAGAACAACAGCAGACCAAAGAACAGCAGCAGACCGAGGCACAGGAACAGCAAGCCAAAGGACTACTGCAGCAGACCAAAGCACAACAGCAGACCAAAGAACAGCAGCAGCAGGATCCGGATGTGCAGTATGGGGCGCAGCTGCTTAAGGCTGGGAGTGTTGCGCCGGAGTTTAGGCTTAAGGGGCCGGATGGTAAAGAGCTGGCGTTGAGCGATTTTAAGGGCAAGTATGTGGTGCTGGATTTTTGGGCGTCGTGGTGCGGCGACTGTCGCAGGGATATTCCTAACATTAAGGCGCTGTACGAGAAATATTCTCCAAAAGGCGTTGAGTTTGTTGGCGTCTCTTTTGACGACAATGCGGAGCGCTGGCAGAATGCCATAAAGGAGTTTGGGCTCAAGTATCACCAAGTGAGCGAGCTTAAGAAATGGAAGACCACAGATATTTATGCCGCCTATGGAATAAAGTGGATTCCTACAATTTATATTATTGGTCCCGATGGCAAAGTAAAGCTTGCTACAGTGCTCTCCGAACGCGCTGAGCAATTTTTACACAATTTATATTATGTTAAATAGAGGCAGCAGCGCCACTAGCAAAAGCCGTTACTAGCAACAAACACTATATAGAGAAATAAACAGCAACAAAAAGAGATGGAACGCAGGATTCCCCTTCCAGAGCGAATGAGGCCTAGGAGCCTTGAGGAATATGTTGGTCAGGAGCATCTTCTGGGCAGCGGCTCTCTTCTTGGCTCTATGATTGCTACCGGCAACATCTCCTCATTTATTCTATGGGGGCCTCCGGGTGTGGGCAAGACCACGCTGGCAAGGATTATTGCAAACAAGACAGAGCGTCCCTTCTACACACTCTCCGCTGTGAGTTCGGGAGTAAAAGAAGTGCGCGAAGTAATACAGAAATCCAAAGAGAGCGGGCTCTTTGTGCCAAAGACACCAATTCTCTTCATAGATGAGATTCACAGGTTTAACAAAGCTCAGCAGGATGCCCTTCTGGGCGCTGTAGAGGAAGGCACCTTTATTCTCATAGGCGCTACAACGGAGAATCCCTCATTTGAGGTAATAAGTCCGCTCCTCTCCCGATGTCAGGTCTTTGTGCTAAAGGAGCTCTCTGCAGAGAATCTGGAGAGCCTGCTGCAGCGCGCGCTCACGCAGGACAGCTTCCTTAAAGAGCTGCATATAGAGGTAAAAGAGCGCGATGCTCTGCTGGGATATGCGGGCGGAGATGGCAGAAAACTGCTGAACATACTAGACACACTTACGGCAGACCTCTCCCCCACCCAATCCTTGGTAATCACTAATCAGCTGGTAAAGAGCAAATTAAAAGACAACACAGCGCTCTACGACAAAAATGGCGAGCAGCACTACGACATTATCTCCGCATTTATAAAGAGCATTCGCGGCTCTGACCCAAATGGTGCGGTATATTGGCTTGCCAGAATGATAAAGGGTGGCGAAGACCCTCTCTTTATAGCCAGAAGAATGGTAATCTCCGCCGCAGAAGATATTGGCCTTGCCAACCCCAATGCCCTCCTGCTTGCAGAGGCCTGCTTTGAGGCAGTGCATAAGATTGGAATGCCAGAGGGGCGCATACCTCTCTCAGAAACAGCCATTTACCTTGCCACAAGCGCCAAGAGCAACTCTGCCTATATGGCAATAGATGAGGCGCTGGCTGCAGTAGAGGAGTCGCACGACCTCTCCGTGCCGCTTCACCTGCGCAATGCCCCCACCAAACTTATGAAGCAGTTGGGCTACGGCAAAGAGTACAAATATGCCCACTCCTTTGAGGGAAATTTTGTAGACCAGGAGTATCTTCCCGATTCGCTCAGCGGCAAAACATTTTACCAACCTGGCAATAATGCAAAAGAGGCACAGATTCGCCAAAATCTTGCCAAAAAGTGGAAAAAATATAATTATTAGCAGTCCATAATCTCAAAAATTAGTAATTTTGCGGCATAACTCTAACTGCGGGATTTTATGCTCAATTTACCCTACATTAAGGATTATGGCAACAATATGTTCTTTATGATTGCCGGCCCTTGCGTCATTGAGGGAAGGGATATCACATTCAACATAGCCTTAAAGTTAAAGGAACTAACAGAGAAATATCAGATACCATTCATCTTCAAAGCCTCCTACAGAAAGGCCAACAGATCCAAGCTCAGCTCATTCACCGGCATCGGAGACAGAGAGGGACTGGAGATTCTGCAGGAGATAAGAGAGACGCTGAAGGTACCGGTGATAACAGATATCCACAGCGCGCCGGAGGCAGAACTGGCAGCATCGTACAACATAGACATACTGCAGATTCCTGCATTCCTCTGCAGGCAGACAGACCTTTTGGAGGCGGCAGCCGCAACAGGCAAATATGTAAACATCAAAAAGGGTCAGTTCCTTGCGCCAGCCTCAATGAAATTTGCAGCAGAGAAGGTAGTAGCATCGGGAAACAACAAAGTAATGCTCACAGAGAGAGGCACAATGTTTGGATATGGAGACCTTGTGATAGACTACAGGGGCATTCCTCAGATGCAGGCGCTTGGCTTCCCCACCATATTGGATGTCACCCACAGCCTCCAGCAGCCCAACAGAGCGGAGGGAGTAACAGGCGGTCAGCCAGAACTTATCCAGACAATGGCAAGGGCAGGTGTGGCAGTGGGCGTAGACGGGCTCTTCCTGGAGACCCACCCAAACCCTGCAGAGGCAAAATCGGATGGTGCAAATATGCTCAGGCTGGACCTTATGGAGCAGCTTCTGCAAGTGCTTATCCCGATAAGAAAGGCTATACAAAATATTTAGATATATAATTATGACTCAGATTTCAGATTATTCAAGACGTTATGAGAAGGTGCCCGTACGCATCTTCAACGAGCAGAAAGATGCCTCCAAAGTCATTGTGGAGGATATCATCAAGTGCGCAGCCAAGAAATTGGAGGAGAAGAAGAACCTAGTTCTTGCACTGGATGCTTCGTCGGCGTGTATTCCTGTTTATGAGGACCTTGCAAAGGCATACGAGGCCGGAAAAATCAGTTTCAAGAACATAGAGGTATTTACCATTGACGAGTATTACCCTTTGGACAGAAACGAGCTTCAGACACACTACAGATTCTTCAAAGAGTATCTCTTCGACCTTGTAGACATTCCGCAGGAGAATATCCACTGTCTGGAGAGCAACAAAATGGAGAATGTTGCCGAATACTGCAAAGAATTTGACGCTCTTGTAAAATCAAAGGGCATAGATATCCTCATCACAGCAGGTATGGGAAGCAACGAGCCAGGCTCGCCATACGACTCAAGAACCAGAGTAATCACACTCAACTACACAACCAGAGTCTCTGCAGCAAGCGACTTCTTTGGAGTAGAATATGTACCATACCACTGCATCACAATGGGCATAGGCACCCTTATGGAGGCAGCAAAAGTTTACTACCTTGCTTGGGGAGAGGGCGCAGCATCCCGAATCAAGAAACTTGTAGAGGGCGCACCGGACCTTCAGGTTCCATACTCATTCCTGCAGCAGCACAGCAATCTGGAGATTTGCATAGACCACGCAGCCTCTGCAAACCTTACAAGGATTGCCACCCCTTGGCTTACAAACACCTGCGAGTGGACAGACTATATGACCAGAAAGGCTGTCTTCTGGCTCTGCAAGAAGCTTGACAAACCTATCCTCAAGCTCACCGACAGAGATTACAACGATAACGGTATGAACGACCTTGTAACCCTCAAAGGTCCGTCAAGCGAGATCAACATAAAGGTATTCAACGATTTGCAGCACACCATTTCAGGCTGGCCGGGCGGAAAACCTAACGCAGACGACTCTACCCGTCCTGAGCGCGCGCTCCCATATCCAAAGAGAGTTATTGTATTTAGCCCGCACCCAGACGACGATGTAATCTCTATGGGAGGAACCGTTGCACGACTCTCATCACAGAATCACATTGTTCACCTGGCATACCAGACCTCCGGAAACATTGCCGTCTTTGACCACGACGCCATAAGATTTGCAGACTTTGTACGCGAGATTGCCCCTGTATACGGCTTCCCACAGGCAAAGGCCGACTCTATGTACAAGAGCATTGCAGAAGAACTTGCAAAGAAACATCCGGGTGAGCCAGACCCTGCAAGTGTAAGAGAGATGAAGACCGTTATCCGTCGTGGCGAGGCAAGGGCAGCCTGCCGTTACCTTGGCATACCTGATGAGAGAGTACACTTCCTGGAACTCCCATTCTACGAGACAGGCGGAGTAAAGAAGAAACCTCTTGGAAGAGAAGACGTAGATATAGTAAAGAATCTGCTCAAAGAGGTTAAGCCTCACCAGATCTTTGCAGCCGGAGACCTCTCAGACCCACACGGCACACACAGAGTATGTTTCCAGGCAATCATAGCAGCCTGCGAAGAGCTCAAACACGAAGAGTGGTTCAAAGACTGCCGTCTATGGATGTACCGTGGCGCATGGCAGGAGTGGGATGTAGCAGAGGCAGAGATGGCCGTTCCGCTCAGCCCAGAAGAGGTAGAGATTAAACGCGAAGCCATCTTCAGACACCAGTCACAGAAAGACAGACCTATGTTCCCTGGCTCAGACAAGAGAGAATTCTGGCTCCGCGCAGAGGAGAGAAACCACAACACCGCAATCCTCTACGACAAACTCGGAATGGCAGAATACCAAGCCATCGAGCTCTTCGTCCAGTACAAGTTCGACTAACCGCCGCCCGGCCCGCCAGCAGGTTGGCCCAGGCAGTCAGCCACAGCAGTCAGCACGGGCAGTTGGCCACATCCCTGCCCAGCCGGTAGGTGAAGCCCCGAACGCGGCAGGATTGCTCCCTTCTGCAGGGTGGTCCCCTTCCGCAGGGTGGCCCAGGCAGCAAAACAAATAGTAAAAGCGCGCAAACCCCAAAGTTGCGCGCTTTTCTCTTCCCAAATCCTACGATTCAATTCCCGCTGTCCGGCATTCTGCTCCTGTGTCCCTGTACTCTGCTCCGGTGGCCAACATTCTGCTCCTGTGTCCCGGTACTCTGCTCCGGTGGCCAGCCATTCTACTTCCGGTGGTCCGGCATTCTGCCTCTGGGTTGCCCGCAATTCTACCTCCGCGGCCCAGGACTCAGCTCCCACAGCACATTCTATCTCCCCAAAGGGTCACTCTCCCCTTCGCGATTCTGCTTTTCAGTTCCCAACGTTCAGTATTACGTTACCAAAGCCCACTATTACCACATCCAGGCCAACATCCCATGTAACTCGCGCACAAAAACCCCGATTTTGTGCTTGGGAAGCCCGAAAACGA
>SFUD01000042.1 GCA_004561775.1 bacterium
TGCCTTGCCTCCTTAACATTCTCTCCGGATGTTGCAAAGGCATTGGCCAACACTATCTTATCTAATTTCTCCTCTTTTTCTTTTAATTTATTACTACACTCTTCCAAATCTGCCTTGAGCCTGGCATTCTCCCTCTTTAAGGCAATATTCTCCGCCGCACCTCTCTCATAAAGAGAGATGAGCATCTCTATACGCTTCTTAAGGCTCTCTATAGCACTACTATTGCCCTGGTTCATAACAGATTACAATCAATGGAAAAATACAAAGCAAAGAGGGGTCCCTAATTGCCACTATAGCGTTTAAAACCGCTTATAATGCCCTGGGAAACCTCATCCCAACGCAGTATAATGCCAATAATCAGCAAAATGCCAATAATAATCATACCCTGCGCAGTGGGACTCAACTCCTTGAATTTATCCATTAGTTTCATTTTGCAAATTTACAAAAATGCTTTAAAAGATAATCTATTCCCGATGCAAATTTGTTCTTTTTTCATAATTTTGTATAAATTAGGATAAAAAGGAGATATGATGAGCGGTTTGATTTTAAAGAATGCTACCCTTGCAGATGGGCAGAGGTGCAACATTGTAATAAAGGACAATTTAATCAAGGATATAGTGCCCGCAGAGCAGCAGTGCGAGAAAGAGCAACAGTGCAGGGACGGGCAATGCAGAGAGATGCAGGCGAGTGAGCAGCAGTGCGGGAATGAGCGGCAGTGCGAGAAAGAGCAGCAGTGCAGGGAAGAGCAGGAGCAATACCAGGTGCTGGATGCGGAGGGGATGATGGCGTTGCCGGGCTTCATAAATATGCATTGCCACAGTGCAATGACCCTTATGAGGGGCGCGCAGGAGGATGATTTTCTTAAGGGCTGGCTGGACAAGATTTGGAAGATGGAGAACAATCTTACTCCCGATGTTGTTTATGCCGGAACAAGACTTGCCTGCCTGGAGATGATAAAGAGCGGAACAACCTGTTTCTTCGACCAGTACAGATGCATCTCCGCCTCTTCCAAGGCGGCTCAGGATATGGGCCTTCGCGCATTCCACGCATACGACTTTATGAACTTCTTTGACCAGTCGGTGATAGAGAAGAACAAGCAGGAGTGCAGGGAGAAGTATGAGGAGTCCAAAGAGTGGAGCCCAATTGCCAATTTTGCAGTCTCTTGTCACGCTCCATACTCTGTAAGCAAAGAGTTGCTATGCTTTGCGGCGGAGTTTGCGGCAGAGCACAATCTGGTGCTTAATGTGCACCTGAGCGAGACAGAGCAGGAGGTTAAAGATTGCATTGCAAAGCACGGCAAGACCCCAACGGAGTATCTGGATAGCATTGGCTATCTCTCCTCCAATGTTATTGCGGCGCACTCGCTCTGGCTATCGGAGAGAGACCTTGACATATATGCGCAGAGGGGCGTTACGGCGATACATAATATAAACTCCAACCTTAAGCTTGCATCGGGATACAAATTCCTCTACAAAGAGATGAAGCAAAGAGGCATAAATATTGCTATGGGCACAGATGGATGCGCCTCTTCCAATAACTTGGATATGCTGGAGGCTATTAAGACAATGGCGCTTGTGCAGAAGGCTTGGAGGGAGGACCCTACGGTTATGACGCTGCAGGAGCTTATGGAGATCTCCAGCGCAAATGCCGCCAAGGCGCTTGGCATTAATGCGGGCAGGCTGGAGAAGGGCGCGTTGGCAGACCTTATGCTTGTGGATACCACAGGGTTGGCCTTTGTGCCGCAGATTAGCCCTCTTGCCAACTTTATTTATGCGGCAAACAGCTCTTGCATAGATACTTTGATTTGCAATGGCAAAGTGCTTATGAGGCACAGAGTTGTAGAGGGAGAGGAGGAGATACTTGCCCAGGCAAGGGAGTATGCCAAACACCTTTTGAGGTAAATGTTTAAAAGAAAGATACAGATTATGATTAAAAGATTTTTTCTTTTGCTTATGCCGCTTCTTGTTGCAGCAGGATGCGGCCACAGGGCAGAGAAGGCCCAAAGCACAAAGAGTGTGCTTGTTGCAGAGGCGCAGAGTGTAGATGGAAACCAGATAATCTCATTTCCTGGTCGTGCAAAGGCGGTGGAGGAGATAAACCTCTCCTTTAGGATTAGCGGCCCTATTGCCAAGATTCTGGTAAGAGAGGGTGATTATGTTAAGAGCGGGGATGTGCTGGCAGTTATGGACGACAGGGATTACAAGACTCAGCTCTCTGCAGTTCAGGCAGAGTATGACCGCATAGAGGCAGATGCAAAGAGGGTTATTGCAATGTATGAGGAGGGTGCAACCACAGCCCAAAACTACGACCTTGCAAGGTATGGTCTGGAGCAGATAACCCAGAAGCTGAACAATTGCAAGAATCAGCTGAAGGATACAAAGCTGGTCTCACCCGTATCGGGATATGTAAAGGAGAGAGTTCACTCTACAGGAGAGACTGTTGCAGCAGGAATGCCGGTAATATTGCTCTCTGCAGGCAACAGGCTGGAGGTGGAGATAAATATCTCCTCCAGGGATTATGCTAGGCTCTCCTCTCTAAAGGATTTCTATTGCAAGTTTGACGTGCTGCAGCAGGAGAGGATTCCGCTTACGCTTGTAAGCACCAGCAAGACTGCAAATGCCAATCAGCTCTATCAGCTGCGCTTTGCAGTAGAGGGCAACTATAATCGCAATATCCTTACTCCGGGTATGACAACAGTAGTATATGCGCAGGCTAAGGGAGGCAGCTCCGCTGCAGTTAAGGTGCCCTCTTCTGCGCTGCTTAACAAGAATGGCAAGACGGTGCTCTTCCTCTACGACGATGCGCAGAAGCGTGTTCTGGCAAGAGAGGTGGAGGTTAAGAGTATGCTTCTGGATGGCGATGCTGTTGTGGAGGGGATAGAGAGCGGCAGCCAGGTGGTAAGGTCTGGCGTGCGTCATCTGCTGGATGGCCAGAGCGCAGTGGCTGTTAGAAGAGGATCTGAGAGCAATGTTGGAGGACTGATGTAATGAATATAAGCAATTGGGCCCTTGACAAACGTACTCTGGTGAATACGTTTGTTGCATTTCTGGTAATTGGAGGCATCTTTGCCTTTAGGGGAATGCCAAAATTGGAAGACCCTGCAATAAGGGTGAAGCAGGCCCTTGTGGTGGTAACCTATCCGGGAGCCTCTGCGCATCAGGTGGAGCTGGAGGTGACAGACCTTTTGGAGAAGTCTATAAGGGAGATGCCAACCCTGGAGCATATAGAGTCGGCCTCCTATGCAGATATGGCTATTATTACAGTAGAGCTTAAGCCTACGGTAAGCGACTCGGAGCTGGAGCAGCAGTGGGACCTTCTGCGCAGAAAGGTGCAGAATGTGCAGCCAAGACTCCCCTCCGGCGCCTCCATTCTCTCTATAAAGGATGATTTTGGAGATGTCTTTGGAATGTTCTATGCCCTTATGGGAGATGGAATGGACGATAAGGAGCTGGACGATTATGCCCAGTACATTAAGCGAGAGGTGCTTGAGATAGAGGGTGTTACAAGAGTAGATATATATGGCGCAAGGTCCAAGTGCATAAATGTGGACCTTAAAGAGGATAAGATGGCAAACCTTGGAGTGCTGCCTATGGAGGTTATTCAGACTCTGAATGGGCAGAATGCCACCTCTTATGCGGGCTATTTCGACAATGGCACCAGAAGGATAAGAGTTGCCGTGGACGACCGCTTTAACAATGTGGAGGAGATTGCAGATATGCTCATTCAGGGCCACGACAACGACCAGCTGCGCATTAGAGATATTGCAAATGTGTGGAGCGGCTATGAGAAGGTTACCCGCAATGCAATGGCAAGGGATGGCAAGCACGCTCTGGGCATAAGCATTGCCTGCTCCAGCAGCTACGACATTCTTAAGGTGGGCAAGAGGGTAGAGGAGAAGCTGGAATCGCTCTCTGCGCAATTCCCTGTTGGAGTGGAGTACGAGAAGGTCTTCTTCCAGCCGGAGAGAGTATCGGACTCGCTAAGCACCTTCCTGCTTAACCTGCTGGAGTCTGTGCTGATAGTGGTTGTGGTGCTCATCTTCTTTATGGGACTGAAGAGCGGCATTATTCTAGGACTCTCGCTGGTGGTAATTGTCTTTGGCTCCTTCCTGGTGCTCAGTTTCTTTGACGGCACCCTGCAGAGAGTCTCCCTTGGCGCCTTCATTCTTGCAATGGGTATGCTGGTAGATAATGCCATTGTAATAGTAGATGGCATCCTGGTAGACCTTAAGGCGGGCAAACCGCGCAGAGAGGCGCTTACCTCCATTGGCAAGAAGACTGCAATGCCGCTGCTTGGCGCAACCCTTATTGCAATATTGGCCTTTTTGCCAATCTTTATGAGTCCCGATACGGCAGGAGTATATGTTCGGGACCTCTTTATAGTAATTGCTGTCTCCCTGCTGTTAAGCTGGCTGCTGGCGCTTGTGCACGCCCCTCTTATGGCAGACAAACTGCTGCATCCTGCGGTGGCTCAGGGAGAGGCCTACAAAGGCAAGGCGTACGACCTGCTGGAGAGGATAATAAGATATTGCCTCTCCCACAGGCTGCTCACCCTCTTTGCGGCGCTTCTGCTTCTGCTTGGCAGCGCGCTCTGCTACCCTTATATAAAACAGAGTTTCTTCCCCGATATGGAGTACGACCAGCTCTACATAGAGTACAAGCTGCCGGAGAGCTACAATACCACTCAGGTGGAGAGAGACCTTAAGCAGATAAGAGAGATGCTCTCCAGCAGAGAGGACGTTGTGCACGTTACCTCAAGCATAGGAGGAACCCCTTCCCGATATAATCTTGTGCGCTCCATTGCAACGCCGTCGCTTGCCTATGGAGAGCTTATTGTAGATTTTACATCGCCAAAGGCGCTTGTAAAGGCTATGGACAAGATACAGGAGGAGCTTAGCGAGGCCTTTCCGGAGGCTTACGTAAAGATTAAGCGGTACAACCTTATGTACAAGAAGTACCCTATAGAGATCTGCTTCAGCGGACCGGACCCTCAGGTGCTCCACGCTCTTACAGACTCTGCAATGGCTATTGTAAGGGATTGCAAGCTGATTACCCTGCCTACAACAGACTGGGAGCCAAAGGTTCCGCTGCTGCTGGTAGATTACAATCAGTCGCAGGCGCGCACCAGCGGACTCTCCAGGGGAGATATAGCCCTCTCCATTATGGGCTATACAGATGGCATTCCGGTGGGTGTCTATTATAACGGAATCTCTGCAGAGAAGATATATGTAAACTCCAGAGATGGCGAAGGGGCCAAAGTGGGCAAGCTGGACGACATAAACCTCTTTGGGGTTATGCCAAACATCACCAACCTATTAGACCACAACACCATACAGCGCCTTCTTAGCGGACATCTCACAAAGGACGATATAATTCAGAAGATAGCAAGCACCACACCGCTCTCTCAGGTTTCGGACGGAATAAGAGTGGAGTGGGAGGAGCCTGTTGTAAATAGATACAACGGAGAGCGTTGCCAGAGGCTGCAGTGCTCGCCTGTGGCGGGTGTTGCAGTAGAGAGCGCGCGCAAGGCAATTGCGGATAAGATAGAGAAGATTAAGCTGCCGGAGGGCTACTCGCTCTTTTGGGAGGGTGAGTACAAGGCAAGCAGCCAATCCACCAACTACCTCTTCAAGGGCTTCCCTGCCTCTATTGTGGTTATGCTGCTAATTCTTATAATGCTCTTTAACGACTACCGCAGGCCGGCCATAATCTTCTGCTGCATTCCGTTTGTGGTGGTTGGCGTGCTGCCGGTTGTGCTCATTGCAGGCAAAGATTTTGGCTTTGTCTCCATAGTAGGTATTCTTGGCCTTATTGGCATGATGATAAAGAATGGAATTGTGCTTATAGACGAGATCTCTCTGCAGGCGAAGGAGAAGCCTCTTAACCAGGCTCTTGTAGATAGCAGCAAGTCTCGTCTTCTACCGGTTATGATGGCCTCATTAACAACAATCCTGGGTATGATTCCGCTGCTTTGGGACTCGCTCTTTGGCTCTTTGGCGGTTACAATTATGGGCGGTCTCTCTGTAGGAACCGTAATAACACTTGTCTTTATACCTGTTCTCTATTCCTTAATTATGGGAGGTAAAAAATGAAACTAAAATTACTCTATACAATAGCGGCAGTTGCGCTCTGTGCAACCGCATCTGCAGCAGATGGCACAACGGGCAAAGAGGGGAGGAGCCTCACCCTGGATGAGTGCCACAAAATGGCTCTGGAGCAGAA
>SFUD01000043.1 GCA_004561775.1 bacterium
CCAAGACACTCTCTTCTCAGACCTGCACGCTCTGCGCACCCGCCGCATAGGCAATGTGGTCTCCATAGAGATGCACCTGAGGCTGCCCGGTCAAATGCAGGTATCTGAGGCGCACAAGCACCTCTCTATGCTGGAGGAGCGGCTGAAGGGGGAGTTTGGCAAGGAGACAATGATTATTGTTCGTATAGAGCCAATTAAAGAGACTTCTCAAGGTTAATTTGAATAATTCTGTTGAGATTAGGGAAGCCTTTTTTATCTTTGCAGAAAAATTTGCAAGAGTATGAGAATAGATAAGTCTGAGTTTCTCCAGAGTTGCCAGTTTTTAAAGGATAAGCCGGCAAGGAGATTGCCCGAGTTTGCCTTTATAGGAAGGTCCAACGTAGGCAAATCTTCACTTATCAATATGCTCTGCAACCATCAGAGGCTTGCCAAGACCTCTTCCAAACCGGGCAAGACAATACTTATAAACTATTTCACTATAAATGACCAGCTCTACTTTGTAGACCTGCCCGGGTACGGATACGCCAAACTCTCTATGACAGAGAAAGAGCGTATCTCCAAGATGAACAACAGCTACATATCCGGCTCGGAGGAGTTGGGACTGCTCTTTGTACTTATAGACTCCCGACACAAGATTCAGGATATAGATATGGAGTTTCTCATAAACCTTGGCAATGCCGGTATGCCCTTTGCCATAATCTACACAAAGGCAGACAAAATGGGCACCAACCTGCTTGCCAAACAGCTTAACTACAATAAAAAACAACTCCTGGAGTATTGGGAGGAGCTGCCGCCAATCTTTGTAAGCAGCTCCAGCGACAAGAGGGGGCGGGAGGAGATTCTCAACTTTATAGAGGAGTGCTTCAACAAGATTACAACCAACAACCAACAATAATAAACTATACTACTAAAACAATGGATCACATTCACTCAATAAAAATCTTCTCAGGAAGAGCTTCCCGATATCTGGCAGAGAAGATAGCAAAATCGCTCAACTTGGACCTTGGCAAATCCGTAGTTACAGTCTTCAGCGACGGCGAGTTCCAGCCTGCTTTTGACGAGAGCGTAAGAGGTTGCACACTCTTCATAGTACAGTCAACCTTCCCGCCTGTAGAGAATCTCTTCGAGCTTCTGCTTATGATAGATGCGGCAAAGAGAGCCTCTGCGCACAGAGTCATTGCCGTTATGCCATACTTCGGATGGGCACGTCAGGATAGAAAAGACCGTCCTAGAGTCTCCATAGGAGCAAAGATGGTGGCCAACCTGCTGGCTGCCGCAGGTTGCGACCGCATTATGACCTGCGACCTTCACGCAGACCAAATTCAGGGCTTCTTCGACTTCCCTGTAGACCACGCCTACGCAAGTTCCATCTTCCTGCAGTACATACGCTCCCTCAACCTGGAGGATCTCTCCATTGCCTCTCCCGATATGGGAGGCGCCAAGAGAGCCAACGCCTACTCCAGAATACTAAGCTGCCCTATGATAATCTGCCACAAATCCAGAACAAGGCCGAATGTGGTTGGTTCTATGACAGCCATAGGCGACGTAGAGGGCAGGAACATAATAATTGTAGATGATATGGTTGATACCGCAGGCACTCTCTGCAAGGCTGCAGGAATGCTTATGGAGAAGGGCGCAAAGAGTGTGCGTGCCGTTGCAACACACGCAGTGCTCTCCGGCTCTGCCTACGAGAACATTGCAAATTCTGCGCTCACAGAACTTATTGTATCGGATACCATTCCGCTCAGATGCTCACCGGAGACAGATACCTCCAAAATAAAGGTGCTCTCCGTGGCAAATCTCTTTGGAGACATTATTGACAAGGTTTATAACTATCAATCAATAAGCAACAGTTTCATCTTCTAAATTGTATTAAAGATATGGCACTGGCACAGATTAACATAGCAGAGGTCCACAACAAATTGGTGGAGGCTATCAGGGAGTTCTTTGCAAATTGCGGCGCAAAGCGCGCAGCAATTGGCTTTTCGGGAGGAATAGATTCTGCCGTAGTGGGAGCTTTGGCAGTAGAGGCGCTTGGAAAAGAGAATGTGCACGCGCTTATGATGCCAAGCGAATTCTCCACTCTCCACTCCATTCAGGATGCGGTAGACCTGGCGGAGAATCTGGGCATAGGGTACCATATTGTAGAGATTGCAGCGATTTACAAGCAGTTTATGGAGGAGCTTGCCCCCGTCTTTGGTCCAAACAACAAATGGAATGTGGCAGAGGAGAACCTGCAGGCAAGGATAAGGGGCACCCTGCTTATGGCATACGCCAACAAATTTGGCGCTCTGGTGCTCAACACCTCCAACAAGAGCGAACTCTGTATGGGCTACGGCACCCTCTACGGAGATTTGGCCGGTGCTGTAATGGTAATTGCAGACCTCTATAAAACAGAAGTTTACCAATTGGCTGCGCATATTAACAGAAAGGGAATAGTAATTCCGCTCTCCACCATTACCAAGGCTCCCTCTGCGGAGTTGCGCGTGGGGCAGAAGGATAGCGATTCCCTTCCCGATTATGCCATATTGGACGAACTTCTCTACAAACTTAGAGAACTGGGCATGAGTTATGATGAGGTACTTGCCCAGGGAGCAGACAAAGAGGCGCTGGATAGAGTCTGCGCGCTTCTTAAAGGCTCCGCTTTCAAGGCTCATCAGGTTCCGCCACTCTTTAATGTAAGCGGCCTTCCGGTTGCCTACAAGGAGAAGTGGCTATTATAAACAGAGACTTTACAGAACACAATGAAACTCTTCCTGCTTACTGTCATAATATTGGGAATATGCGTCTTTGGATTATGCTTCAACATAATCTTCAGAAAGGACGGGCAGTTTCCCGATAGCGAAATAGGGCACAGCAAGGCTATGCGCGAACGTGGCATCTATTGCGCCAAAGTGGAGGAGAAGAGGCTTTGGGGAAAGAATGGCATACTGCGCAAAAAGGGCGGCTGCACAAAAGAGGATCTGAAATCCTTGGATACGGAGGCCGGCTGCAGCAGCTGTGGGGAGATTGAGTGTGCTGTAAAGGAGTTAATGAAGGAGGAAAAATGTCAATATTAGCAATTGTAGGACGCCCTAACGTGGGCAAATCCACCCTCTTCAACAGGCTTGTAGGTATGAGACAGGCCATTGTTGACGAGACGGCAGGTGTTACACGCGACAGACACTACGGCAAGGCGGAGTGGTGCGGCACAGAATTCTCTGTGATTGACACCGGAGGTTATACCACCAACTCCGACGACGTTTTTGAGGGGGAGATTAAGAAACAGGTTATGCTTGCCATAGATGAGGCAGATGTGATTCTCTTCCTCTGCGATGTGGAGACAGGCATAACAGATTATGACTCTGATATAGCAAGGATACTGCGCTCTTGCAAAAAGCCCGTGGTGCTTGCTGTAAACAAAGTGGATACCGGAGCAAAAATGTATGGTGTTTACGAGTTCAACAGTCTTGGACTTGGAGAGCCCTTCTCCATTGCCTCCGGAGATGGCAGCGGCACGGGAGACCTTCTGGACAGGGTCTGCGAACTCTTTCCAAAGGAGAGCGCAATTGGACCGGACCAGGACGCGCTTCCAAAGATAACCATAGTGGGCAAACCTAACGTGGGCAAATCCTCTATGACCAATGCCCTTCTTGGAGAGGAGAGAAATATTGTAACCCCTGTTGCAGGAACAACAAGGGACTCCATCTCCACCTACTACAATAAATTCGGCTACGAGTTTATGCTTGTAGATACTGCAGGGCTTAGAAAGAAGACAAAGGTGCAGGAGGATCTTGAGTTCTACTCCACAATGAGGGCAATAAGGGCCATTGAGGCCTCAGATGTCTGCATACTTATGATGGATGCCCAGAAGGGGGTTGAGGCGCAGGATATGTCTATCTACAACCTCATCATAAAGAACAAAAAGGGGGTTGTAATTGTTGTTAACAAATGGGATACAATAGAGAAGGATAACAACACGCTCAAGAACTTTAAAGAGGCTATACAGAAGAGGATTGCTCCATTTACAGATGTGCCTATCATCTTTACCTCCGTTCTGAACAAACAGAGGATACACGATGTGGTGGAGGCTGCATATCAGGTATATCAGAACTATGCGCAGAAGATTCCCACATCAAAGCTGAATGAGGCTATGCTGCCGGAGATAGAGAACTATCCGCCGCCGGCTTGGAAGGGCAAATACATTAAGGTAAAGTTCATTACACAACTTCCCACCAAGTCTCCCTCATTTGCATTCTTCTGCAATCTTCCGCAGTATATCAGAGATCCTTACAAGAGATTTCTGGAGAACAGGCTCCGCGAGCATTTCAAACTTACCGGATGTCCTATACAGATATTCCTGAGGCAGAAATAGTCTCTTTAAGAAGCAGCTATGAAGATAACCCTCATAACGGTTGGCAAGACTGCCTTTCCCTTCATAGAGGAGGGCATAATGGTTTACCAGAAGAGGCTTGCGCACTACTGCGCCTTTGCAAGGAACGAGATTCCAGAACTTAAAGGGGTCTCTGCCCTTACAAAGGAGCAGATAAAGGAGAGGGAGGGAGAACTCATACTTAAGAATATTAAGGAGCAGGATAATGTAGTTCTGCTGGACGAGCGGGGAACCCATTTTGACTCCGAAGGTTGGGCAGAGGAGCTTAGGAAGCGGGAGATTTATGGAGGCAAGGATATGGTCTTTGTAATAGGAGGGGCATACGGCTTCTCCCAAGGGGTTTACAAGAGGGCCAATCAGATGCTCTCCCTCTCCAAAATGACCTTCTCCCACCAGATAATAAGGTTAATCTTTATGGAGCAGCTCTACAGAGCCTTCACAATAATAAGGGGCGAGCCGTATCATCACAAATAGAGAAGAGATGAGGTTGAGAACTTTGAAATATAACCTCCGCAAGAGAATAAGGCAATGGGGCGCATCCAATATTGCCGCAGCCCTATTTGCCCTTATGGCATCTCTGCTCTTTCTTCTCTCTGCAATCATCAACCCCTCCGGCGGTGTCATAAAGAGCGATTTGAGGCGCCTTGAGCGCAACGTGAACAACAGACTGGAGATTCTGGACAACTATGCCCAGCAGGCCCTTCTGCACCCCAACAACAAATGGCTTCAGTTTCCGGATTTTCCGGAAGATATGGTAATCTACAAATACCGCGCAGATACAATACAGTCCTGGATAAATGAGTTCCCGATAGGCAACGACGAGGTAGATGTACTCCCGCTCTGGTACCGTATGCACTACCTTGGCACAAAGACCCCTTTCGACACCCCTCTTGCCTATATCTCTGAAAACTACGGATATATAAATCTGGGCTCCTCCTGGTTCCTTGCCAAGCGGGTTACAAGCGGAAGGACAAAGGTTATTGCCGCGCTCCTTATAAAGAGCGATTACCCTGCAGAGAACCTCCTGCTCACCAACAAGCTCAACCCCAACTTTGGAATAAAGCACCCCATTACAATAGAGAACGGGGTCTTCTATGAGGGCTTCCCTATCTGCGACCGTAATGGCAAGACACTCTTTGTTGTAAGCAACCCTCTCACTCCCAATATAAATGTAGATACCATTGTGCTAAGGTGGATTGCTGTGCTGCTGGCTGCTCTGGCGCTCTTCTCATTCTATTCGGGAAGACGCACCTTAAGGGTTTTTTGGCTCTATTGGGCAGGAATAACATTGCTCAGGCTCTTCTGCTTTACGCTTAAAGGCTCCATCACCACCGCCTCGCCATTCTTCTCCGCATCGCTCTATGCAGACTTTGGCATCTTCTCCACCTTTGGGGATTTTCTGCTTAACGGGCTCTATCTCTTTGTGCTTACAGCAGGAATCTACCTGCTTAGAAAGAACTGTCTGCTCTATCTAAAACGATGCTCGCAATGGAGGAGATGGGAGCTTATCATACTCCTCTCTCTATATACGCTGGCCCTGATAGTCTATATACATTGGTCTCTCAGGTCCATAATATTAAACTCCACCATAACACTGGAGCTCTTCAGGTTGGACGAGATGAGCATCTATACCATACTGGTCTATCTCTCCACAGCGCTGCTTATGCTGGGCGTTCTGCTTATGCTGCAGTTTGTGCTCCCGATACTTAACATAGGGCGCAACGGCTCTATGTTCAAGCCAAAGAGCCTTCTCCTCTTCTCTGTAATAATTTCTCTCTATACCATTGCCACCATAAGCATCCTCTCCTTCTACAAAGAGAAGGAGCGCGCTGAAACTGCTCTCCATTGAGCGCCAGCTCTCCTCAGACCCTGTCATTGCAGCTGCAATGGAGATTCCGGAGAGGAGCGCAGATATTATAAAGGGCAGATTGGACGACCTCTACCTTAAGGAGGTGCGCCAGAAATATGAGATAAATATAACCCTCTGCCGCCCCAACGATGCGCTGCTGGACAGCAAGGGACAGCGCCTTATATATCGCAACTCCCTCTTTGAGAACTCCATAATTAATTATGGCG
>SFUD01000044.1 GCA_004561775.1 bacterium
CTGCTGGCAGTTTGCCACGAGGCGGCATTGGCTCCCGAAGAGGGAGGGGACCCGCGTGCGGGGAGGACCGCCGAGTGGCAAGTGGCACAGAGGGCTCTCCGACATACTGCTCCGACGTGGTGCATGAAGTGGCGCTCCGACGTGGCGCATGAAGGCGTCTATGGTCTGCGCGGGAGAGGTTGCTGACTGCGCGGGACGGTGCAACGACTGCGCGGGACGACATACCAATGCGCGCAACGTAGCAACTGTCGCGCAGAACGACATACCAATGCACGCAACGTAGCAACCCGACGCGCAGAACAGCGCAACCAATGTGCAACACAGTGCAACTGAAGGCTCTTTGAACTCTTGGCGGCTTTGCTTCTGGAGGCTTAAGTCTCCCTATAGTGAGGCGGCCTCTTTCTTAAGAAAGGCTTCTGCAATCGGAAGGTGCTCGGGACGGCCCACGTCAATGAGTGTGAGGTTGGGGTCTATGTAGCCCTTAATTTGGTATCGGGAGGCGTTGGCAAGGTAGAAATCCACTATCGGGAAGCGCTCCGGCCACTCCTGCATAAGTTGGAATACAGCAGGAGAGATGATGTGCGTGCCTGCAAAGGCATATTTTTTCAGCGAGTACTCCTGCAGGAACTCCTCTATGGCCTCCGCCTGAAAGAGCGAGTCCGTGCCGTACTTTGCAAGGTCTGCTGCAAACTCCTCCTTGAGTTGCTCATAAGGGCTCCTGAAGAGCCCACTCTCCATATTAACCCAGCCGCAGAGGAGGTTATTGCTGTCAAATACAAAGTAGCGGCTTGTTTTGCGGTTGCTTACCAGCAAGGTTGCAAGCGGAGGGGTTGCCGCATCTTTATGCGCCTCCATAAAGGCCTGCAGATTAAGGTTGGAGAGAATATCCACATTATGCGCAAGAAAGGGCTCCCCATTGTCCAGGAACTTTGCAGCGTGCTTTATGCCACCGCCTGTTTCCAGCGGCTGACTCTCTTCCAAAGAGATGGAGATATTTGCGCCAAAGTCATTATTGTGCAGATACTCAATCACTTTATCTGCAAAATGATGCACATTTACCACAATCTCCGTAAATCCTGCGCTCTTAAGTTTTGCTATAAGATGCCCCAGCAGAGGCTTGCCGCCCACCTCTACAAGCGCCTTTGGAATAGTCTCCGTTATGGGCTTTAGCCTAGTGCCCAGCCCTGCGGCAAAAATCAATGCCCTCATAAAGCCTCAACTTCTAAAATATCTGCTCTATATCCTGCTCCCTATGATAAAGAATCACCTTAACATTAAACTTTTGCGCAATGTGCTCCGCCAGGTGCTGCGCGCAATAGACAGAGCGGTGCTGCCCTCCGGTGCAACCGAAGGAGAACATAAGATTTGTAAACTTGCGCTGTATGTAGCGCTGCACGTGTGCATCCGCAAGGGCATATACATTATCCAAAAACTTAAGCACTCCGCCATCTGCCTCAAGAAAATCCACAACCTCCTTATCCGTGCCAATAAAGTGCTTGTAGTGGTCATATTTGCCTGGGTTCTCAATTGCCCTGCAATCAAATACATAGCCTCCTCCATTTCCCGATGTGTCCGAAGGGATGCCCTTCTTGTATGCAAATGAGAAGATTCTTACCTCCAGCTGGCGCTCCTTTGCAATATCATTAAACTGGCGCATATTGGTAAGCTCTGTAAGCAATTCCTGCAGGTACGGATACTCATAGAAAGGTTTGCTCTTTATAAGCTTGCGCAGATTGTCTATTGCAAATGGCACACTCTGCAGAAAATGGGGTTTCTTCTCAAAATAGCCGCGGAATCCGTATGCTCCAAGCACCTGCATTGTGCGGAAGAGGACAAAGTGGCGCAGCTTGTCATAAAAGAGCCCATCCTCTATGCTTATATAGTTCTTAAGCTCTTCCCGATATGTCTCTATAAGCACCCTCTTAAGCTCCTCCGAGTAGTTTGCCTTTGCCTGCCACACAAAAGAGGCAAGGTCGTAATAGATTGGCCCCTTTCTGCCGCCCTGAAAATCTATGAAATAGGGCGCTCCATTATAAATCATCACATTCCTGGCCTGGAAATCTCTGTAGAGGAAGGTCTCCGAGCGGCTCTCCTCCAGCAGGTTGGCAGAGAGTTTCTGAAAATCATCGTGCAATTTTATCTCGCTGAATTCCAACCCTGTAGCCTTAAGGAAACAATACTTGAAATAGTTAAGGTCAAAAGAGACCATACGCTCATCAAAAGAGGGCTGAGGGAAACAGATGGAGTAGTCCAGCCCCTCTCCTCCAACAAACTGCAAGCGCGGCAACTCCTTTATGGCACTCTTTAGCAATTCCACCTCCTCTGCAGAGTAGCTTCCTGCCTCTCTTCCCTTTGCAACAGCATTGAAGAGAGTTAAATCTCCAAGGTCCTGCTGAAGATAGAAACGCTTGTCTTCACTTACTGCATACACCTCCGGAACATTCAGTCCCTTTCTCTTAAAGTCCCTGTCTATCTCTATAAATGCAATATTCTCATCTACAGATGTTCCTGCAGCTCCAATCAGAGAGGTCTCTCCGCTCTTAACCCTAAAATAGCGTCTGTTGCTTCCGCTGGATGGCAACTCCTCTATACTCTCCGGCCTCTCTCCGGTATATTTTAAAAATAGATCTGCTATCTGTTTCATTACGCTAAATTTCTTCATCTACAAAGATAATGCTTTTCCAATAACTGAAAATCACTACCTTTGTATATTTATAAAAAAGTTGTCATGAACCTGAAAACAAGTTACTGTTCCGACAAATATCAATATACAATGGGCAAATCCTTCTACGATTATGGTATGAAGGATAAGATTTCCGTCTTCAACCTCTTCTTCAGAAAGGCACCGGACAACAACAACTGGTCTGTGGTCTCAGGAGTGCAGGAGGTTTTGGAGATGATAGAGTCGCTTGGAAGCGAGCCGGAGAGCTTCTATGAGAAATTTATTCCGGGAGAGGAGTATCGGGAGTTCCGCAAATACCTCAGCACAATGAAATTCACCGGCAATGTCTATGCTATGAGGGAGGGCGAGATTGCCTTTCCAAAGGAGCCTATCATTACTGTGGAGGCCCCAATCATTGAGGCTCAGGTGTTGGAGACTCCAATGCTCTGCATAATGAACCACCAGATGGCAATTGCCACAAAGGCCAGCAGGGTAACAAGGAGCACCTCAAAACCGGTAAGCGAGTTTGGTTCCAGAAGGGCGCACGGGCCTTGGGCTGCCACAATGGGCGGCAAGGCTGCTGTGATTGGCGGCTGCGCAAATACCTCCAATATCCTTACCGCAGCAATGTTCAACACCACCTGCACCGGTACAATGGCCCACAGCTATGTAACCTCCTTCGGCTGCTCCATCAATGGGGAGAGGGAGGCCTTCAAAACCTATATCTCTACCCACAAGGGAGAGCCTATGATTCTGCTTATAGATACTTACGACACCCTCAACTGCGGACTTCCAAATGCAATTGCAGCGTTTAAGGAGTGCGGCGTAGATGACAACTATCCACAGGGGTACGGCATAAGGCTGGATAGCGGAGACCTTGCATACCTAAGCAGGCAGTGCCGCAGCATCTTGGACCAGAACGGCCTCAAAAAGTGCAAAATCTTTGCAACAAACTCCCTGGATGAGTACCTCATTACAGAACTGGAGCGGCAGGATGCGCAGATAGACTCTTACGGAGTGGGCGATGCAATTGCAACCAGCAAGCACAATCCTTGCTTTGGCAATGTTTACAAGCTGGTTCAGATAGATGGAGAGCCGGTGCTCAAGAGGTCGGAAGATAAGGTAAAACTCATAAACCCAGGCTTCCAGATAACCTACAGAATAATCTACAAAGATGCGTTTGAGGCAGATGTAACCTGCCTTAGGGGAGATGCAACCAGCAGACGCATAGAGAATTGCGAGGAGCTCTACCTGCAGGACGAGTACGACGAAACCAAGAACCGCACCTATCCTGCCGGCAGCTACAAATGGAAGATTCTGCAGGAGGAGGTTATGAAGGAGGGCAAGATTATTGCAAAGGAGAGAACTTTGGAGCAAAAGAGGGCATACTATTTTGAGAACCTCTACAGCTTTAACGAGACAGAGAGGAGAATAATAAATCCGCACTACTATAAGGTGGATATCTCAGACGAGCTCTATGACCTTAAGCTCAATCTAATAAACAAGATAATCGGAGAGATTAAAGAACTAAAAAGAAGATAACTATGCTTAAAAAGAGAACCACCCACATAATTGTGGATATGCTTTACGATTTCATAGACGGCTCGCTTGCCTGCTCCAATGCGGAGGCTGCAGTGGAGAATGCGGTGAAATATATTAATGAGCATCCCGATGACAAAGTGCTCTATGTCTGCGATTCTCATCCTGCAGAGCACAGCTCCTTTAAGGATAATGGCGGGCAATGGCCCGCACACTGCGTTGCGGGAACTCGCGGAGCGGCAATCCACAAGGCATTCTACCAGATTGAGAATCCAAAGAACAGACCCAACGAGGAGAATACCTTCCGCAAGGGCGAGAGCTTTAACGTAGAGCAGTATTCCGGTTATGCCGGCAAGAATGCAGAGAATGAGTATCTCTTTGAGTGCGCAACCAAGGAGGTAGTAATAAGCGGCATCGCAACAGAGTTTTGCGTAAAGAATACCGCTATGGAGTTCCTCAACGACAACTTTGACGTAACGGTGCTTAAGGATAACCTGGGCTATGTGGATGCCAAGGGGCACGAGAAGGCTCTTGAGGAGATGAAAGCGGCAGGAATTAAGATTTAATACCATATTACCATATGCAAAGAGGCAAGCACTACCGGTCATACCCTATTCTCTTAATCTCTCTCTTGCTGCTCATCAGCTCTGCAGGAGGGCGTCTCTGCGCCGCGGAGAGGCTGCTGGGCAAAGCAGATACAACGCAGCTTGGAACTGCGCAGGCAGATTCCACAGCGCAGGCGGGCGCCTCAGCATTGGCAGATTCCGCAGCACTGGCAGACTCCACAGCAGTTGCAGACTCTGCAGCAGTTGCTGATTCCACAGCGCTGCTTACCGGCAGGGAGCTAAAGAGATATGAGCGGGAGAAGAGGGCTGCTGCCAGAATGGCGGAGAAGTCCAGAAAGCTTGCCATAAAGGATAGCATATTCAACTATCGGGACAGCGTAATAAGGCATACTCCAAGGGTGCTCACCTCCAACATCTTTCCAAAGGAGGTGAAGTATCAGCGCATCTTCTCTTGGCAGACGGATACCCGTTTCAACAACTACAAGGTTGTTCCTATAGATAGCTCCTTCAACCAATACTATACAGAGAATCCCCTCTACAAGAATGATGTTGGAGGAGTCTCGCTGGGAGTTGAGGGAACGGCATCAGAATATTTCAACTTCTTCAAGCGGGAGGAGCTGCCGCTCTTTCCATTTATGAAGTGGAACCTTCCATATACCTATACTCCATCTACAATGCCATTCTACAATACCAAGACCCCCTACACAGAGCTGGCCTATTGGGGAACCCTCTTTGCAGACAGGCAGAAGGAGGAGACCAACATTAAGTTTCTGCATACGCAGAACCTCTCTCCCTCCCTTAACATAAGCATTCTGTACCAGAGGTTTGGAGGGGCGGGTATGCTCCAGAACGAGAAGAGCGACGACAGAACTCTTGCTCTTACCTTCAACTATATTGGAGACCGCTATTTAGCCCAAGGCGGCTATATCTACAACAAAGTGGAGAGAAAAGAGAATGGCGGTATTTCAGACCTCTTTATGTATAAGGATACTATTGTGGATGTTAGAACCATACCGGTCTATCTTTCAGATGCCTCCAGCATAATGAAGAGAAGCACCTTCTTTCTCTCTCACTCTCTGGGAGTGCCTCTGAACTTTTTGCGCAAAAGAGACAGTCTGGATTTTGGAGAGGGTACAATGGTCTGGTTCGGGCACTATGGGGAGTATACAACTTACAGCAGACATTACTACGATGCCATAAGTCTTTCGGATACGCAGGCAAGGGAGTTATACCACAACAACTTCTTTATAAACCCCACCCAGAGCAACGAGACCTATAAGGTGGAGAGTTTCGACAACAGATTGTTTGTCAGGCTTCAGCCTTGGGCACCGGATGCCATTGTCTCCCAGATTAATGCAGGCATAGGCTATCAGATGGTGGGCTATCTCACCTTCCGGCCGGAGTTCTATATAAGCGG
>SFUD01000045.1 GCA_004561775.1 bacterium
CAGATTTTGGAGGTTGTCTCAGAAGGAACCGAATCGCCATCGGGAGCAAAAGTATTTGGAATATAAGCAGAATCATCCGCTATGGCATCGGGAGTAAGAAGATGGCTCTTGGGAAAGTCAAAATCCACGCCGCTGTCCACAATTATTAGATTGAAGTTGTGCTGCCTGCAGAGGAAATTAATTCCTGCGCGCCCCTTTAGGAAGTTGGCGGTCTGCTGCCAGGTTATCTCCCTTGGAGAGAGGCTCACACGCTCCCTCTCTATGCCGTGGTCTGCAGAGAAGAGGATGTGTGCAGGTTTGATAAGCTTTGGGGAGAGGGTATGCTGCATTATGCATATCTCCTTGGCAAGATCCTCCAGCCTGCCCAGCGAACCCTTTGGTTTGGTAAGATTGTTTATCTTATCCACAACGGCCTGCTCTATAGATTTATCAGCTCTTTTAATATTGAAATCCATAACTTTATATCATTTTATCTTTAAGCGCTACTTTATCTTTACCGGAATGCCGCTGACCATAAGATAGACCTCCTGGGCAGACTCGGCCAGATGTTGGTTAAACCACCCCTCTATATCTGTAAACTGCCTCTGCAACTTATTCTCCGAGACTCCGCCCAGCCCAATCTCATTGGTTACAAAGATTAGGGTGGCCTCTTGTTTGGCCAACTTATGCAGCTCCCGCTTCATAAGCCCAAGCACCCTCTCCACAAGAGTTCCATCTTCCGCATCTGCAGCCTCTGCCGATTCTGCAGCAGAACTTACGTCAAAGAAGAAGTTGGTGGCCCAAAGGGTAACACAATCTATCACCACAACCCTGCCCTGCAGATTGCACTCGGAGATATACTTCTCGCACTCCAGATTGGTCCAGCGCTCACCCCGCCTGGCCTTGTGCCGCTCTACCCTATGCGCAAACTCCTTGTCCCATATTCTTGCGGTAGCAAGGTAAACAGGCCCCTGCTTGCACCCCTCTGTAAGTTCCAATGCCATTCTCTCTGCAAAAGAGCTCTTGCCGGAACGCTGTCCGCCCGTTATCATTATTATCTTAGCCATTCTTTTTCCCGATTATTATCAACACAGATGAGAGCACCAGCACAATTCCTGCTGCAAAGCGCAAAGAGAACTCCTCGTTTAGCACAAGCACCCCCACAACCACTCCCGTTACAGGCTCAAGCGCACCAAGGATTGCAGTGGGAGTAGGCCCTATCTCCTTGGAGGCCTTTGCCATAAAGAGCAGCGCTATAACGGAACATAGCAGGGAGAGCATAATCACCCAGCCCCACGCGCTTAGCGATGTAAGCAGCTGAATCCTTCCAAAGAGGAACTCCTTGCCTGCCGTTGCAGAATGTGGAAGCATATAGGAGAAGAGCAGAGAGGCCAGGGCGCAGACAATAAGCACATAGAATGTTATTGTAATTGATGCGGGCCTCTGCGGAAACTTGTTAACCACCACAATATAGAGCGCATAGCTAAGGGAGGAGGCCATTACAAGCGCCACTCCAAGGGTGCTTATTAGGGCTCCGTCCGCACCGCGGTATAGCAGTCCCACTCCTGCAAGCGAGAGGGCTATTGAGATAATAGTGCCAACCCCCGCACGCTCCCCAAAGAAGAGTGCCATTATTACAGCCACAATTATGGGATAGCTGAAGAGCAGTGTAGAAGCCACTCCGGCATCTATGTACATATAACTGTAATATAGTGTAATAGAGGAGACTATAAAGAGAACTCCAAGCAGCAGAAGCAGGGCTGCCTGCTTTAGATTAATCCTGAATGAGCGCCTCTGCAGAAGCATAACACCCCCCAGCAGAATAACTGCCAGGAGATTCCTGTAAAAGAGGATGGTTGGGACATCCACTCCCTCTCTGTTAAGAAAGACGGCACCCAGCGGATTAAGTCCGTAGAAGATTGCCGAGATTATTGCAAAAAAATAGCCTTTGGCCCTCTTTTCAATATTCATTGCATTCCAATCAAATCTTCCGAAGAAAAAATTAATTCTGCAAAATTAAAACAATTTTATCTATCTTTGCCGCCGAGATGGAGAGAGTCTCCGTCAAGTGTGCTTGGTACCACTATAAAAACAAGATATTATGGAGAAAAAAATCAAAAGGCAGGAGTCCTTCTCCGCCACATTTCTATTGCTTGCAGTCTCTTTTGTAGTCTGCCTTATTTCATCTAACCTCTTTGCATCCAAGATCTTCAGCCTCTATGGCTTTACACTTAGCGGTGCAGTTATAATCTTTCCAATATCGTACATTATCAACGACGCGCTAACAGAGATTTACGGTTACCGCAAGGCAAGGCTCACCATCTGGATGGGTTTTCTGCTCAACCTGCTCTTTGTGCTTGCAGCGCAACTGGTTATGCTGCTCCCCGGAGCGCCCTTCTGGGAGGGCGAGGAGGCCTTTGCAACAGTCTTCTCCTCCACCCCAAGAGCCCTAATGGCCTCTCTTCTGGCATTCCTTGTAGGAGCCAATGCCAATGCCATAATAATGAGCAAGATGAAGGTATCCAACTCTGGAAAGAACTTCTCTGCAAGAGCCATCCTCTCCTCCATTGCGGGAGAGACAATGGATTCGCTCATTTTTGTACCTGTAATGTTCTGGTTCCTGCCCTGGATGGAGATGGGCAAACTTATGCTGGGACAGATTGTAATAAAGGTAACCTACGAAATAGTAATTCTGCCAATAACAAAATTGGTGGTTAAGAGAATAAAGAGTGTGGAGGGAGAGGATGTCTACGACTACGGCATCTCCTACAACCCTTTCAAATTATCAGATTATTAACAAAATAGAAGAATATGGACAACAATAGAAACCAAGAGGGACTCAAATCCCTTGGCAATAAGACAACTTATAACTTTGGCTATGCGCCTGAGGTGCTGGAGACCTTTGAGAACAAGCATCCCGATAACGACTACTGGGTACGCTTCAACTGCCCGGAATTTACCTCACTCTGCCCCATAACCGGCCAGCCCGACTTTGCGGAGATAAGAATCTCCTATATTCCACATATAAAGATGGTTGAGAGCAAGAGCCTCAAACTCTACCTCTTCAGTTTCCGCAACAGAGGCGATTTCCACGAGGATTGTGTGAATATCATAATGAAGGACCTCATTAAGCTGATGGACCCCAAATATATAGAGGTTACCGGACTCTTCACCCCAAGAGGCGGCATCTCAATCTATCCCTACGCCAACTACGGCCGCAAAGGCACCAAATACGAGCAACTTGCCTGGGAGCGCTTTGCCAGATTCTCAAGTGATGTGAAATAGCCGCTGCGCCACGCGACAGGGCATCGGGAAGGCCTATTTGATTATGTAGAGATCCTCATCCGGCTTGTGGAAGAGGTACTGCTCGCGTGCAAATTTCTCAAGACTGTCCACATTAGAGTTAAGCTCGTCCAGCTTCTCCTCTGTCTTTCTTATCTCCTCTTTGTAGTAGAGCTTTTGGCGCTCCTGCTCTTTTAGTTCCATATGGTAGGAGGCATAGGAGAAGATTGTATTCTCATCTATAAAGAGAATCCACAAGAGAAAGAAGAGTGTGGCAAGGATGTAGGGATTGCGGAAGAATCTGAAGACTCTTGATTCTTTTATTTTATTCCAACAATTGGCTAACCTTCCCATATTTTTCCTATTTTTGACAAAAATAATATTAATAATCTAAATAGTCCAACTTTGAGGAAAAGTTTATTTGAAAACCTCCAGTACTACAAGCCCAACTTCTGGCACAGTGCGCTTATACTGCTCATTATGCTTGTGGTAGGTCTGCTTCTCTCACTTGCCTTAATGGTTGGAATTGCTCTCTTTACCGGCAAAAATGTAATGGAGTGCACGGCCAACCCCTCCTTCTGCGCGCTCAATTTTGCTCTGCCCTTTCTGCCGCCCTTTGCGTGGTGTATGCTCTATGGCGCAGTAAAGAGAAGAGATGGAGAGTCTCCCCTGCCATATAATAGTCCCGATTGGGGCAGCATCACACCCCTCAAGCTCTTTGCGCTGCTTATTCCCCTTACACTCTGCATCTCTCTGCTTATGGACCCTCTGAGCCTGCTCTTTGAGGCCTCTGAGCAGATGAAGCGAACCTTTGAGCTGCAGCTCTCCTCTTTTTGGGGTCTTCTGGCAATAGTGGTTCTTGCGCCTCTGCTGGAGGAGTCTCTGCTGAGGGGCACCATAGCCCGCGGTCTCTTTGCAAACTACCAGAGCCCCGTTGTGGGAATAGTTGCAAGCGCGCTGCTCTTTGGAGCGCTTCACCTTAACCTTTGGCAGGCAATACCTGCAACACTTATCGGGATAATACTGGGCTGGATATATTACAGGACCCACTGCCTGTGGTGCACCATATTTATGCACTTTATAAACAACGGCTGCTCCGCGCTGCTCTATTTTCTCTATCCGCAGAAGAGCCTAGAGAGCGCACTTTGCCAAATTATGCCGCTTAAACTCTATATTGTATGCTATGTTGCTGCAGCAATCATTGCAGCCTTAATCATATACTACCTTAACAAGAACCTTTCTAAGATGAATATAAGATGGATAAGAAGAAGAGACTATACCCGTTAAAATTTCAGACAAACAGCAGGGAGAGAGAGTGGGGCACCTCGGACTGGGCGCTCTGGAGCCTCTATGGAGCAAGTTCCGTAGTCTCAAACGGCTTTCTGGAGGAGAATGAACTGGACGACCTTATAGAGACCTATATGGGCGACCTGCTTGGCGAGAAGATCTTCACCTATTACAAGGGCTTCTTCCCTATTATGGTCTCAATGCTTAATGTAAAGGGGAAGATTCCTCTTCATATTCATCCCGATGACAAGAGCGCTATGGAGCGCGAGGATGCCTTTGGCAAGCGCGAATTCTGGTATGTTATGGAGGCCTCTGAGGATGCGAAGGTCTTTATGGGATTCAACAGGGATATCTCTGCGCAGGAGCTCTTCGACCGAATAAAGTCCGGAACCCTTGAGGAGGTGCTCAATATGGTAAAGCCAAAGAGAGGAGACTGCTTCAGAATCAACCCCGGATTGCCGCACGCTGCCTGGGGAGAGATGAAGATTGCAGAGATATCTGAGGCCTCCGGAGCTATGTACAACATCTACAAATGGAGCGCAGAGCCCACTCTTGGCAGCCAGAGCAACCACGACCTCTTTGAGGCCATAGACCTTGTAGAGTTAAAGATGCATCCGCTGGAGCCATACTACATACAGGCACCCTCCAACCCTCTCTCCAGCGAGGGCAAGGTCTCTGTGGAGAAGAGCTGCGTCCTTACGGAGTGCGAGAACTACAACATTAAAAAGATAGTGTTGGAGAGCGGAACAACCATCTTTCCTGCACTTATAAACAGTTTCATAGTCTATATCTCCTTAAAGGGCAAAAGTGCAATAAAGGTTGGAGATGAGCTCTACCGCATAAAGGAGAATGAGGTGATTCTCATACCTGCCTCTATGGAGGAGTTCAGACTTTACCCGGAGGGAGAAGAGGGAGAGCAGGCAGTGCTGCTGGAGTGCTTTATGCCCGAGCCCCCGGAAGAGATAGACAGTTACAACAACAGCAATAGCTGAGAAATCAACTATGGAGAGAGTAAGATTGGACAAATACCTCTGGTCTGTAAGGCTTTACAAGACCAGGTCGGAGGCTGCAGAGGCCTGCAAAAATGGCAGAGTGCTTGTAAATGGAGTGGCTGCCAAATCTTCTAAGGAGGTAAACGTGGGGGAGCATATAGAACTTAGAAAAGGCCCTGTACATTACCAATACATTGTTGCGCAACCGCTTGAGCACAGGGTTGGAGCAGCGCTTGTAGAGCAGTACATAACCAACATAACGCCGCAATCGGAACTGGAGAAACTTAATGCTCCTGTAGAGACCATCTTTCTTAAACGCGACCGTGGAACAGGCCGTCCTACAAAGAAGGAGCGCAGAGAGATAGACCGACTTATGGAAGAGGGCTTCTGAGAGGTAACGCGAAGAGCTGAAAGGCGCTATCCCTGCTTTTGGTTGCAGATATTCATTGCATTGTCCGCGCCTGCGGAGACAAAGAGTTTAACAGCCTCTGCCGCTCTTGTAAGGGCATCCTGCAGGGTTGCCTCCTCCTCATTTGAGAACTTGCCCAGCACATAATCCACCTGATGGCCCTT
>SFUD01000046.1 GCA_004561775.1 bacterium
GGCCGGATTTGCTAACTCGCAGCATCGGGATGCGGCCTTTGCCACACCTGATAATATATGTGCGCATTCTTCTTTGCTGCCACATTGGGCTGCTGCTCAAACAGACGCAAATCTCTCGGCCCATCTGCACCGATTGCCTACGCCACCTCCGTATCTCCGCCAAATGAGGCTGTCGCTTGGCCTGGTGCGCAGGTATTGGATGCAAGATGAGGCTGTTGTCTAGCCGTGCAGCAGGTATTGGATGGCAAATGCTGATGCTGCCTGGCCTGGTGCGGCGTTCCTGCAAATCACCGCGCGCACAAATCCTTGTTCTAGGCACCTCTGGGGCACATTGGCCCGCGCGGTGGCCTCGATTTGAGCTCACCGAGCGCGGCTCCAAAAGTTAATTGTCTGGTTATTAGGTATTTACATTTTAGAAGCGTGGAAGGTGATTTGCAGGAAGGCTCATGTTATGCTTCCCGATGCTAATTTCCTCTCTCCCTGATGCCAATCCCCTTCCTCCCGAGCACAAAATCGAGGTTTTTGTGCTTTTTTGGCCTCCGGAACCCACGTTTTCAGGCATTTCGAGCACAAAATCGGCATTTTTGTGTCAGAACTGGCAATTTTCCCCTGGTTTTTGCCCCTTTCGAGCACAAAATCGGCATTTTTGTGCGTTTTTGGGGTCTGGAACCCTTGTTTTCGGGCATTTTGAGCACAAAATCGAGGTTTTTGTGCGTTTTTACCCTCCGAGCCCCCCCTTTTCGGGCGTTTCGAGCACAAAATCTGCATTTTTGTGCTCGGGGTAGCTCCCGCAGCGATGTCGCAGATAACACTGGGGCGATGCTAACACTGGGGCGATGCCGCTGCATAGGCGCTGAACCGCTGGGACGATAGCCGATGGGGTAGATGCCAATGGGCCGCTGGGCGAAGGCCGCTGGGCGAAGGCAGCTGGGCGAAGGCAGCTGCTGACGTTGGGGCGTTAGGGAGCTTTGGGCACAAAAAAGAGGGTGAGCCGCGCGGTCACCCTCTCTGAAATATCTGAAAGATATTGTAATCCTTTCTATTCAAGTTACTCCTCGCTGTTAAGACGGAGCTGCTGAACATAAATAGCTTTCTTGAGCTGATCTCTGCGTGCTACTGAAGGCTTTACGAAGGTTTTTCTGTTTCTGAGCTCACGTACAACGCCGGTCTTCTCAAATTTTCTCTTGAATTTCTTCAATGCTCTCTCTATGTTCTCGCCCTCTTTGATAGGTACTATAATCATGCTTTTACCACCTCCTTTTCTTATAGGGCTGCAAATGTATGAATAAATAGTTGAATTACAAAATTATTTATTGCCTGACGTGCGCGACATTATGTCAGTTCCGACCCGCGGCATCCGTTCATACCGCCGCAGATCAGTTCATACCCGCCGCAGATCAGTTCAGACCCGCCGCACATCAGTTCTTATCTGCGTATGTCATTTCAAGCTCGTCCAGATAGAGTTCTGATGTTGCACAACCGGTATTATAGTTGCAGAGTTTGCTTGGTGATGCAAAGAAGGTGATATACTTTGGTTTGCGGGTGGTGCTCCTGTATTCGAACTTCATCTCAAACTCTGTATACTCGTTCAGGGTACGGGCCTCTTCCATATATGCAAGCGCAATGATGCCAGGATTGTTCTGAAGGTCTATGTAGATCTTGTCTGATGTGTTTGCAATGAATGGCTCGTCCCAATCTGCAAGAACTGCATAGATATAACAGGTATCCGGTTTGCCAAGACGGTCTGTGTATGGGTCCTCGGCCTTGTCTACAATGCCCGGAAGATATCTCATATAACCCTTGATTGAGGCAGGACGGCTTGTGAAAGGTTTGCCCATTGAGAGCTCGCAACCGCCGGCTGCGGTAGTTTTGATATACTTGCCTACCCACATACTGCCCGGCACATAGATGCCCCAGATAAGTGTGGAGCCTATTCTTGCAGCGCTCCCCCTAAGCACGGTACCGGTCTCCGGTCTGATAGGGTTCATCTCAGACATTGTATTTGCGCCCTGATTTGCCGAATCCCACCAGTAATTGTCTGTGGTAAGGTCTGCATTAGGATACCAAGACCTCTTCTGGGAATCTGTCATTGTTGCATCGCCATACTCTGAGCCCTTCTTCCAGGTATCAAAGTTAAGGTTAGGTATAACAGAGAGCGCCTCTGTTGTAAACTCTTTCTCCTGGCCCACAAGGTCGTTGATTACAGACCTTACAACATACTTTGTATCGGGAAGAAGATTAGTTATGACTGCAGAGAACTTGCCGCCCTCCACCTTAACCTCAGATGCAGGGAGCTTTGTCCAGGCTACATCACTGCTCTTTCTGTACTCGAATGTTGGTGTGCCGGAACCCTCCTGGAACTCGCCCTCAACCATAAGGAATTTGGCCCAAGGATTAACCGCACCTGTAATTATCTCCACATCTGAGTGCTCCACAGCTACTGTCCATACTGTGGTCTTGCCGTTGAAAACCACATCAAACTTGACAGGAGAGCTGAAGTCGTGCACTGTTGCAGGGTCTGGAGAGATAACAGAGCCCTTCTGACCCAGCTTAATACTCTTTATGGTTATATTACTAAGGTCCTGATTCTTTACCACATAAATCTTTGCAACTTTCTGCTGCTCATCAAACTCTGCGGCACCTATCTGGTTCTGCGCATTTATGTATCGCTCAATCACCTGCTTTGCAGAGATTGTCCACTCATAATCCTGATATGTGGAGAGCACAACCTTTACCGGAGATGCAAGGTTGATTGTGCTGCCAAAGGCAGGCTCTACGGTAGCATCGTTGGAGACCACAACCTTAACAACTTTAAGCTCCTCTATATCCTGAGTATCATCTACAACAACAGCAACCGTTCTGTTTGTACGGTCTATATTGCAGGAGGTCTGTCCGGAGACCTCAAAGGCTGTAATCTCTGCAACAACGGTAGGATACGGCAGGTCGTTCTTTACGCAACCGGCTGCAAGAAATGCCATTGCAGCAATTGCCAAAAGGAATATATGTAATCTTTTCATAATAATGTCTCTTTATTATTTTGTCACTCTATTTGCTCTACTTTGCCGGAGAAGCCTTTCCCGGAATATAGAAGGTTATTCCCAAATTGCCGGAGAGAAGGTTGAGTTTAAAGTTGGCAGATGTTGTAGAGAATTTTCCTGTCTCCACCTGGTTGTGGGTCTGCGAATATCTTGTATAGGTAAAGCCCAAGAGATTGATTGAGGTCTCAAGAGCAATGTTGTTTGTAAAGAAGATACACATACCCGGGCAGAAACCCACCTCGAACTTGAAGATGCCCTGATAACTGCCCACATTCAGACCATCGGAGTTGTCCAGGTTCTTGCCCTGTCCGCCGCCAAGAGAGATTCTGAGCTCGTTTATCATTCCATATTTCCTGCTCTTTCCAATACTTGTGTATTGGCGGATAAAACCGGAAAACATATAGGTGTGCGAGATATTATAGTAATCGTGCACATCTACCGTAATGTCGTCCGAATCCAGTTTGAGGTTATCTATCTGAATCTTTGTTCTGTTGTAAGCAAAACGTCCTCCAACAGCAAAATCATCCTTAATGAAATAACCTCCAAAGAGACTCAAGGCTGTATTGTAGCCGTTACCGCCTACATCTTCAAAAGAGAGAAATTTATAATTCTCTCCGGACATGCCGGTGTAGGAGATTGTTCCGCCCACAAATTTGAATCCTTTAGGCACAAAGGTTGTGCTTTCAATTCCGCGGTCAAACTCCTGGGCATTCAGAGAGATGGTTGCCAACACTGCAAGCAACACCAAAGAGAGTTGTTTCTTCATAGTTTTCATATACCCAAATTTGAATGATTGGCAAAAGTATGGATAAACTCCTCTTTAAAGGAAAAAGGGGGCAATTATGTGCCCCCTTATTCATTTTTTTGCCCCATATGGGGCGAAATGTCCCGATTGTGTTGCCAACACCAACTATAACCAACTGCCATCAACAGCCACCAACTGCGCCTTGCAAAGTGCGGCCTTCCCGGCCTTCCTGGCAGAACCTGGCAGAACCCGGCAGAATCCGGCAGAACCTAGCAGATAAAGCCATCTTTGTGCTTGCCCACAAGGTGCATCTCCCTGTAGTGGGCCTTAATGCGCTCCATATCTGCATTCACATCATCTGTAAGCTCTATCCTCTGGCCTCTGCCAACCCTCTTAGTATTCCAGTCAAAATAGCCCATATATACAGGAACCCCTGTAGCGCGCGCAATGGTGTGGAAGCCTGTCTTCCACCTGGCCACAGCCTTTCTTGTTCCCTCCGGGGCAATAGCCAGATGCATCTTCTCCGATTTGCGCATCTTCTCTATCATCTGCAGAGCAATGTTTGCTCCGTGCTTTCTATCTACAGGAACAGCGCCAAGGTGCCTCATAAGCGGCCCAAGCGGCCATACAAAAAACTCTGCCTTTACCATCACATTTGCTTTGCCCCCTACAGAGGTATAGTAGAGCCAAGAGATTATAAAATCCATTACAGATGTATGAGGGACACCCAAAATAATACATTTGTTCTCCGGAGCAGGCGGTTCAATTGCCTTCCACCCCATTATCCAGAGCAAAAATTTTGCAAAATATCTCATATCAAATCAATTTGTCAGCATCTCTGCAGGAATCTCATCCATCTTCTCCTCCATAATCACATCCTGCCTCAAATTGCCCTTAATGAAGAGTTGCCTGTCGGGAGTATTTTTGCCCATATAAAACTCCAGAAGCTCTGCTATGCTCTCCTCTTGGGTAATGCGCACCCTGTCCAATCTTATATCCTCACCGATAAAGCCCGAAAACTCTTCCGGCGAAATCTCTCCCAAGCCTTTGAATCTTGTTATCTCCGGGTTCTTGCCCAACTTCTGTATTGCTCTCTCTCGCTCCTCTGTTGAGTAGCAGTAGTATGTTGCCATATTCTTCTTGCGCACGCGGAAGAGCGGAGTCTGCAGAATGTAGAGGTGCCCCTGCCTTATAAGATCCGGGAAGAACTGCAGGAAGAAGGTGAGGATGAGCATTCTTATGTGCATTCCGTCCACATCTGCATCTGTTGCTATCACCACCTTGTTATAACGCAGATTCTCTATATCCTCCTCTATGTTAAGCGCAGCCTGCAGGAGGTTGAAGACCTCATTCTTATATACAATCTCCTTCTTAAGGTCGTAGCAGTTGAGCGGTTTGCCTCTCAGGCTGAAGACAGCCTGGGTATCCACATTGCGGCTCTTTGTAATGGAACCGCTTGCAGAGAGGCCCTCTGTAATGAATATCATAGAGTCCTCACCTCTCTTATCCTTATCTCCCCTATGAATTCTGCAATCCCTAAGGCTGCTGTTAAAGAGGCTTACCCTCTTTCTCCACTATCTTCTTAAGAAGCTTCTCTGCAGAGGCAGAATTCTTATGAAGGTAGTTGTTAAGGTGCTCGGAGACAAAATCCACAATAAAATTTCTTACGGTAGGGCCACCCGGAGCCATATCCTTTGCATCAAAATAGGTCTTGGTCTGATTGGAGAACTTTGGCTCCTGCACATTTATGCTTATGGCGCCAATAATGGACTGACGCACATCCTTAGGGTCGAAATCCTTCTTGTAGAACTCCTTTACACACTTTACAACACCCTCCCTGAAGGCAGAGAGATGCGTTCCGCCGTGGATTGTATTCTGACCATTTACAAAGGAGCTGATATTCTCTCCATTCTCCATTCCGTGGGTCATTACAATCTCCACATCCTTGCCCACAAGATGAATAGGCTCATAGAGCGGAGTCTCCTGAAGGTTGTCGTTTATAAGGTCCAAGAGGCCATTCTTAGACTCGTATTTAACTCCGTTGAGCAATATGGAAATGCCCTTGTTAAGGTAGCAGTAGTTCTTAACCATTGTCTGCACATACTCCATATTATAACTGTAGTTCTCATAGAGCTCCGCATCTGCCACATACCTTACAAGAGTGCCATTCTTCCGGTCTGCCGCAAGGCCGCTCCCCTGCTCCAGAAGGTTGCCCTTTGAGAAGCTGGCCCACGCCATCTCCCCATCCCTGCAACTCTCTATATAAAAGTGGGACGAGGTGGCATTTACAGCCTTTGCGCCAACACCGTTAAGACCTACGGACTTCATAAAGGCGCCCGTACTGTACTTAGCTCCGGTATTCATCTTGCTTACCGCATCCACCAGCTTGCCAAGCGGAATACCCCTTCCAAAATCTCTTACGGTAACCTCCCTCTCCTTTATATCTATAATAATCTGCTTGCCGGCGCCCATCTTAAACTCATCTATAGAGTTATCGATAATCTCTTTAAGCAGCACATAGATACCGTCATCGGGAGAAGAGCCATCTCCCAACTTTCCAATATACATACCGCTCCTGCGCCTTATATGCTCATTCCACGATAGGGTTTCAAAATCTTCTTCCGTGTACCTGTTCTGAATATTCTCCATCAAAATTCTCCATTATCCACAAAGAGCAAATTTACTAATTTTTGCTAAATTTGCGACAATTGGAATTGAAACTAAAAACACCTCAACAAATATGTTAACTATTAAGAAACTGATTGTTATAGCAATAGCTATACTCTTTGCAATCAGCTCCGCCGCGCAAAACATAAAAAAGGCAGAGTGGAGCAAAGTAAAAATGGATAGCTCCTGGGAGAGCCTTGCAGAGCAGGGCAAGGAGTCCAAATCCACCAAAATAATAAACAAATACAAACCTGCCGTAGATGAACTAAACGTTGTAATCGGAGAGGCCGCCAAAGACCTTCCTGCACACTCCCCGGAGAGCGAACTCTCCAACTTTGCAGTAGATGCAATACGGGAATTTGCAGACAAATGGCTCTCCCAGCAGGGCATAGAGGCCAAGACAGATATGGCAGTAACCAACTTTGGCGGAATAAGACTCTCCAACTTCCCAAAGGGAGATATTACAATTGCCCAGGTAATGGCCTGCTTCCCGTTTGACAACAGAATAGTAATTCTGGATATGCCCGGCAAATATATCCGCCAGATGCTGCAGGCCTTTGCGCGCAGAGGCAGAGTGGAGGCGCTCTCCGGAGTGGAACTTCAGATAAAAGCAGGCAAAGTGGAGCGCTTCCGCATAGCCGGAGAGCCGCTTAAAGATGATAAAATCTACAAAGTTGCAACCATAGACTTTCTTGCTAACGGCGGAGACAATGTCTACTCCTTCAAAAATGCTGTGGGTATGACAAATACCAATGTGCAGATAAAAGATATGATTATCGATAAGATCAAGGCCCTCACCGCAGAGGGCAAAAAGGTTGACCCTAAAGTAGATGGAAGAGTTAAAATTGAGAAATAAGCAACAATAGATATGAAAAAGTCATTATCCCGATATTTACCTGCATTAGCCCTTACACTTGCACTTCTTATGCCTGCCTCAGCAGAGCAGAGAGCGGAGGGCGACGACGAAAACCACGTGGTAATTCTCCACACCAACGATACCCACAGCGGCATTCTCCCTATGGAGAGCGGCAAGAACAGCGGATGCGGAGGATATGCCCGCAGAGAGGAGTATATTAAAAAGGTAAGAAGCGAGAACAAAAATGTGATTCTGCTGGATGCCGGCGATTTCAGCCAGGGCTCTCCATTCTTCAGCCTATTTAAAGGAGATGTTGAGATAGAGCTTATGAATGCTCTGGGCTACGACGCTGCAACAATTGGCAACCACGAGTTTGACAACGGCCAGGATGAGCTTGCCAGAAGAACAGGCAACGCAAAGTTCCCCCTCCTATGCGCCAACTACACCTTTAACAAGAGCAACCTCAACTCCCTTCTCAAACCCTATGTAATTATAGAGCGTGCGGGCAGAAAATTTGGCATAATAGGCCTTACCGTTAATGTAAAGAATGTGGTAGCCAAGAAGTTCCAGGACGGAATGGAGTATCAAAACCACATAGAGGTTGCCAACGCTCTTGCAGAGCGGCTGCGCAAAGAGGAGGGCTGCAATGTAATCATAGCCCTTACACACATAGGATTCAGAGGGGATATAGAATTGGCAGAACAATCCAAAGAGATAGATATAATTGTAGGAGGCCACTCCCATACCACAATAGAGAATAAAAAAGTTGTGAAGAACCTGAACGGCAATGATGTAATAGTAGTTCAGGATGGAGAGAAGGGAGAATTTGTAGGCCGCCTGGATATATGGTTATAAAAGAGAGGAAGCGCTGCTATTTGTAGCGCTTCCAATCTTTTTTAGTCTCCTTTGTCCAAATCTCAACCGCATCGTCATAGGTAACAGGAGGTACATAGGCATTCTCCTTCTTATGAAGAACAATTGCCCTCTTCTTGCAGGCAGAGACGCATAGACCGCATCCCATACACTCCTCCAGATTAACCCTGTACTTGCCCTCCTTATCCCTCTTTATGCAGCCAAAGGGGCATCGCTTTGCGCAGGAGCCGCAACTTACGCATTTGTCGTAGTCTATCACGCTAAAGAAATTTGCCCAAAGGTCTTTGGATGGCCCAGGGAATTTCTTCTTCATCCATAACATACCGCAACCGCAATCGCAACAAGAGCAGATATTCTCGCCATCCTGAGAGTTGGTAACATTAATAATTCTGCCATCCTTCTCACCCTCGCGAAGAATCTCAAGAGCCTCCTCCTTAGTAATATATCTGCCAAGGCCGGTCTCCACATAATAAGTTGCATAGTCGTCGCACATTATGCAGGTCTCCAAAGGATGCTTGCAGGGATTGAAGGGACCCTTAAGCTTATCCAGCTTTCTGCAGAGGCAAGTTCCCACAGCAAAGACCTTATGCCTATCCAGCACGGTCTCTATATCCTCATAAGGCATAACCACAGAGCCCTCCACAAACTCCTTGTGCATAGGGACTGTGCGGTAAAAGGGCATAGTTTGGCTCATCCTCTTGCCCCACTTGCTGGACATAATATAGAGCGAGAGCTCCTTAAGCCACTTGTTCCTTGGATTTTTAATCTGCCACTCCAAGATGCCTAGCACAAAGGGGTGCTGTCCATACTCATCGGGACCACCCTCCTCTTTGGAGTGCCTGCGGAAAATCTCCCCTCTGAAGGCCATCCTGTCCAGCTTCTCCTTTGCCTGCTCCTCTGTTATGCCATTCTTGGCAGCATATTGCGCAGCTGTCTGATAGCCCTTATCCATTGCCAGAAAGTCCTTGCAATCCTCCTCTGTAAATATCTGCTTCATAAGGCGCTTGTCTGCCTTTATGTAAGAGCGCGGAAAGCCAAAGCCTATCTCATCTATTCTTGCATTAAGCTTGTCGTAAATATCCATATCTACCCCCTTTTAATCTTCTCTTTAACCTCATTTGAGAGATATTGGCAAAATTCATCCATACCTGCACCCTCCTTTGCAGAGACCTTGAATATCTTAAGGTCCGGATTAAGTCTGCGCGTATTGAGGGCAAGCGCCTCAAAATTGAAATCGAAGAGTTGCGCACAATCTATCTTTGTAACAACCAAGGCTTTGCAGACAGAGAACATAAGCGGATACTTAAGAGCCTTGTCATCCCCCTCCGGCACGCTCAAGAGCATAGAGGGCAGGTCTGCCCCCAAATCAAACTCTGCAGGGCAGACAAGATTCCCGATATTCTCTATAATAACAATATCTAACTCCTCCAGAGGCAGCCTCTCCAAAGCCTTCATAATCATAGGAGCATCCAGATGACAATCGCCACCTGTTCTAAGCTGCACGGTGGGCACGCCGCACCTCTGCATCTTCTCCGCATCTACGGTAGATTCTATATCCCCCTCAATAACACCAATCTTAAACTCCTTTGAGAGCCTCTCTATTGCAGAGAGGATAAAGGTTGTCTTGCCGGCTCCGGGAGAGCTCATAATATTCCACAAAAAGAAGCCCTTGCTGCGCGCAAGCTCCCTCACCTGGTCCGCAACACCTGCGTTGTCTGCCAAAATACACTCTTTAAGGTCTATATACTCCATAATTCAAATCACTTTCTGTCGCATCATTCTATCTCTATGCCCACTATCCTAAGCTCCCTGCCGGTAACAAGCTTGCCTGTAGGACAACCGCACTCCGGACAATTTGCATTGGCAATGTCGCTCACATCCACTTCATAAATAGTGCCACAATCCCTGCAGCTTACCGTAGCGGGAATAGTCTCAATCTCTATTGTAGAGCCCTCTGCAATATCTCCCTTTGCAATATAATCCCAATACTTCTGCACAATCTCAGGAATATAATCCCTAAGAACGCCCACCTCCAGGGCAACCATAACAACCCTCTTGGCGCCCACCTCGGAGGCCTTCTTCATAACAGCATTATAGATGCTCTTTGTAAATGGCAACTCGTGCATATCGCTTCCTTCTAATAGAGATACTCTGCCAAAATAAGATATGCCAGCTCTGTAGTCTTGCGCAGCTTCTCCCAGCATATCTTATCGGGAGTATCTGTAGGTTTATGATAATCTGCGTGCATCTCATCCTCCATCCAGGCAATGAAAGGAATCTTAAGGGCAGAGAAAGGGGCATAGTCAGAGCCACCCTTGCCATACTCCATCCTCTTGTCGTACAGCACATTAAATGGCTGCTCTATCCTCTCTGCGCACTCTCTGCAAAGTTGAACCAAATTATCGCAATGACCGTCCCAGGCAAAGGTAACAGCCGGATTGGCAGGGTCTTTGGTGCGCCCCACCATATCAAAGTTCATATAGAGAGCAACCTCCTCCGGATTGGCAACCCTCTTCTGCGCAAAGTCATAAGAGCCCTTCATTCCGCGCTCCTCTCCATCCCAGGCACAGAAGAGCACCGTATGTTTCAAAGGGGTTTCACTCTTCCCGAAGGCCCTTGCAAGCTGCAAGAGCGCAGCCACGCCGGAGGCATTGTCGTCTGCACCCGGATGAATCCTTGGAATGGTATCCGAAGAGCCCTTTACCACCCTTATTCCGTGGTGGTCGTAATGTGCGCCAACAATAATGAGGGAGGTGGTATCCAGTCCCTTGAGTTTGCCTATTACATTAATATACTCATCTCCCTGCAGCTCCACCTGCAGACCGGCTCTCTCCATCTCTGCCACAATAAACTCCCTTGCCATACGGGAGCCCTCCGTTGCCGGAGCTCTGCCTGCAAGCGACTCATCTGCAAGGTAGTAGATTACCCTTTTGGAGTAGTCATCATCAAACGCCTGCGCCTGCAATGCCAACGGCATAAGCGCGAGCAAAAGGAGCGCAAGCCCTTTAGACCACAGAATATCCAATGACAATCTCTTCATCTCAAATAAAAAATTGCATTACCTCCGTATTGCCCATAATAGGGAACTCCAGCATACTGCGGGCGCC
>SFUD01000047.1 GCA_004561775.1 bacterium
TCAACAACCCACTATCTCTCCTGGCCGGAGAATGATGCCATTCTGAAGAGAATTAACGGAATGGCAATAGACCCTAAGACAGATGACATTACTGTGGTCTATATTCCGTCATACCTTAACGGAAACGACGGCATCTTCAATACAACCTACTACAACCTGCTCATAGGACTGGACCTCACCATCTTCCCGTCATATTACGAGCCTTGGGGCTATACTCCTATGGAGAGCCTTGCCTTTAAGGTGCCTACCGTAACCACATCGCTTGCCGGTTTTGGAGAGTGGGTTATGGATCACTACGAAGGCTCAAAACAGGGCATAGAGGTTCTGCAGAGAGATGAGGATAACTTCAACATAGTTGTAGATGGAATTGTGGCCCGCATAGGCGAGATAGCCTCTTTGGATGAGAAGGAGAGGAAATTCTACAAAGAAAACGCATCAGATATCTCAAAGATAGCACTTTGGGAGAATCACATTAAATATTATAACCAAGCATATCTTATGGCATTAGATTCAGTAGAGGGAAGAGATAGAGAGTTCCCTCATTTTGAGGGGGAGAAAGATCCGGGGCAATTTGGATACTATACACTTTCAAAGAACCTTTGGTGGTGCTGGAACCATGAGGCAATAGACCTTTTTGAATCTATAAGTCCGGAGCTCTGGGAGCTCTCCGGCAGGAATCCTATTGCTCTGCTTGATATGGTGACATTGCAGAGATATAAGGAGTTGGAGAATAGCGGGGAGTTTACTCAGAGATTGGATTCCGTATATAAACTCTTTACGGACTATATGGCAGAGAAGGAGAAGGCAAAGGGTCCTTCGGTTGCCTACTTCTGTATGGAATACGGTCTGGACACCTCTCTTAAGATCTACTCCGGAGGTTTGGGAATTCTTGCAGGCGACTACCTTAAGGAGGCCAGTGACATGAATGTGAGAATGACCGCTGTTGGTCTGCTCTACAAATACGGTTACTTTACACAAAAACTCTCATCGCAGGGAGACCAGGTTGCAGAGTACGACCCTCAGGATTTCTCCAAGACACCTGCCCAGCCGGTGCTTGATGCAGATGGCCAGTGGGTTTTGGTTCCTATTGCATTCCCTGGACGCAACGTCTATGCAAAATTGTGGAGAGTGGATGTTGGCCGCGTAGAGCTCTACCTGCTGGATACAGATATAGAGCAGAACCTTCCGGAGGACAGAGTCATTACACACCAGCTCTATGGCGGAGATTGGGAGAACCGCCTGAAGCAGGAACTTCTTCTTGGCTTTGCAGGCGTAAGAGCTCTGAGAAGACTCTCCATCCACGCAGATGTATATCATTGCAACGAGGGTCACGCCGCATTCATCGGCCTGGAGAGAATGAGAGAGTATGTGCAGAACAAAGACCTCTCTGCAACACAGGCGCTTGAGGTGGTAAGAGCCTCATCGCTCTTCACTACACATACACCTGTTCCGGCAGGTCACGACGCCTTCTCTGAAGATATGCTCAGAAGATACCTTGCACAGCTTCCGGAGAGGCTCAAGATGGATTGGACCTCTATGATGGCGCTTGGAAAACTTAACGCAAACAACCCTGGAGAGAAATTCTCTATGAGCTACCTTGCAGCAAACCTCTCACAGGAGATTAACGGCGTAAGCTGGCTCCACGGGGTGGTAAGCCGCGATATTTTTGCTCCAATGTGGCCGGGCTATCTTCCGGAAGAGCTAAATGTAAGTTATGTTACAAATGGTGTGCACTACCCAACCTGGACAGCTCCGGAGTGGAAGAAGATTCACGCAAAGGTCTTCGGGCCTGAGTTTGCAACCCACCACTATGATAAGGACTGCTTCCAAGGCTTCCGCAAAGTCTCTGCAGAGGAGATTTGGGAGACACGCACCAAGCTTAAGACAAGGCTGATAGAGAAGATAAAGAGAGACTTTGCTGCAAATGCTTCGTCCAACTACTATTCGCCTCAGCAGATAGTCAAGATTAATAAGACCCTCAGGGACGATGTGCTTACAATAGGCTTTGCAAGAAGATTTGCAACCTACAAACGCGCTTACTTGCTCTTTAAGGATCTTGAGAGACTGGATAAGATTGTAAATAGTCCCGATCATCCTGTGCAGTTCCTCTTTGCAGGCAAGGCGCACCCTGCAGACAAGGGTGGCCAGAACCTCATTAAGAGGATTGTGGAGATCTCCAAGATGCCTCAGTTTATCGGGAAGATTATCTTTGTGCCAAACTACGACATTACCATTGCAAAATATCTTGTGCAGGGAGTGGATGTGTGGATGAATACCCCTACCAGACCTCTGGAGGCATCCGGCACCTCCGGCGAGAAGGCTGTAATGAATGGTGTAATGCACTTCTCCGTACTTGACGGATGGTGGGTAGAGGGTTACAAGGAGGGCGCCGGCTGGGCTCTTCAGATGGAGAGAACATACGACAACCAGGATTTCCAGGATGAACTGGATTCTGCAACCATCTACAATATTATTGAGGGCGAGATTGCTCCGCTTTACTATGATAAAGACAAGAAGGGAATCTCTCTGGATTGGATTAATGTTATAAAGAACTGTGTTGCCGAGGTTGCCTGCAACTTTACAACCAACAGAATGATGGAGGACTATCTGCGTCAGTATTACAACCCTCTTGCAGAGCGCAAGGCAAAACTTGTTGCCGACAACTATGCGGAGGCAAGGGAGATTGCAGCCTGGAAGAGACGTCTCCGCAGAGACTGGAACTCCATAGAGGTTGTAAGCAGCAATGTGGATACCATTGGCGCAACCCTGCTCTTGGGTAAAGAGTACAAGGCGGAGATTGTGCTTAACATTGGCGATATGAATCCAAACGACCTTGCTTTGGAGGTTTTGCTTGCAAGTCCTAACAAGAAGGGCAGGATTGTAATAAGAGAGAGCTTTGAGTTCAAACTCAAAGAGTGTGTAAACGGCAGGGCCTCTTATGAGTGTACCATAATCCCTGATATGACAGGTACCTATTCCATAGCTGCACGTCTCTACGCTACAAATAGCAAACTGCCGCATCGTCAGGACTTTGAACTTGTAAAATGGTTGTAGCCGCTACCGGATTCTTTGACGGTGTCCATACCGGACACAGGAGGGTTTTGAAGTTGCTCTCTCAGATTGCTGCAGAGCAGGGTAAGAGGAGCGCAGTCATAACCTTCTGGCCTCATCCAAGAAGTGTACTGAGGCAGGACGCATCTCAATTGCGCCTGCTCAGCACTTTGGATGAGAAGAGGGATCTCATTCTCTCTGCAGGGGTGGATGAGGTAATTGTGATTCCCTTTACAAAAGAGTTCAGCCAACTCTCTACAGAGGAGTTCTTGAAAGAGTATCTGGCAAAACGTTATAATGTCTCTACTCTGATAATAGGATATGACCACCGGTTGGGACACGATGCCGATATGACTCCTCAAAAGTTAATGGAGATCTCTGCAGAGGCAGGCATTGAGACCAGATTGGTAGATGCCTTCCAGCTGGGCGAGAGCGTGATAAGTTCCACAAAAATCAGGAGGCTGATAGCGGAGGGCAGAATAGTTGAGGCAAATGAATTCCTTGGCTACAGATATCAGCTTACCGGAGTTGTGGTGGCAGGAGAGAGGCTTGGCAGAAAGCTGGGATTCCCGACAGCCAATATGCAGCTCTATAATCCGCTTAAGGCAATACCGGCCTTTGGAGTCTATGCTGTAACGGCAGAGGTGGAGGGCAGAGTCTATGCAGGCGTATGCAACATAGGCATAAGGCCAACCGTAAGCAATAAGGAGTCTGTAAGCATAGAGACCCATATACTCTCCTTCAATGAGGATATATATGGTTTGGATTTAAAGGTCTCCTTCTTGCAGAAGTTGCGCGATGAGAGGCGTTTCCCCTCTACCGACGCCCTTGTTGAACAGATGAAAATGGATAAGATTGCAGCTCTTGAGATAGTCTCGGCTGCACAAAACATATAATATGTCAACCTGGATTATATTGCTGATATTTTTCCTCTTGTCTCTTCTGCTGCGCTGGAAGAGTGCGGCTGTTGCGGAGAATAAGGAGGAAGATCTCTTGGAAGAGGATGCCTTGGAGAGAGACGTTGAGGAGATTCAGGCAGAGAAGTCTCTTGCAGAAGAGATCTTTGCAGAGATGAGAAAGTCTGCGGTAATAGCACCACAGCCCGCACCGAAGCCTGTGCCGCAACCTGAACAACAACCTGCACCGCAACCAGTTCAGCGGCTGGTACAGCAGCCTGCGCCGAAGCCTGCAACTCAGCCTGCACCGCATCAGGCACCTCAGCCGGCACTGAAACCGCAACCTGCGCCGCAATATGCAACACAGCCTGCGCCGCAGAGCAAGAACCAGAGCGAAGAGGGGAGCCTCTTGGAGGAGATAAAGAAAAATCCGAAGAATCTGATACTCTACTCGGAGATTATGCGGCCAAAATTTAAGGAGTTCTGATTTTTCTTTTGTTGTAAAATTTTTTAACTTTGCAAAAGCGAACGAAGGGTCCCAAAATCCACTTTTGGGATTCTTTTAATTTTTTTATTGTTATGCCAGAATTACATTACGTTACAGCAGAGGGCTATGCTAAGCTCAAGGCTGAATTGGAACATATGATTTCAGTGGAGAGGCCTGCCATTTCAAAGGCCATAGGAGAGGCAAGAGATAAGGGAGACCTCTCTGAGAATGCGGAATATGATGCTGCTAGGGAGGCTCAGGGCCTGCTGGAGCTAAAGATATCGCAGCTTAAGGAGATAATTGCAAATTCCAGGGTTATAGATGAGTCCAAGATAAATACAGATTGTGTGCAGATACTCAACAAGGTTAAGGTAAAGAACCTTGGCAACAACGCTGTAATGCAGTTTACCTTGGTAGGAGAGAGCGAGGCCAACCTTAAGGAGAACAAGATTGCCGCAACAACCCCTATCGGGAAGGCGCTTATGGGCAAGAAGAAGGGCGAGGTTGTGGAGATAACCACACCTGGCGGCAAGATGAAGATGGAGATACTGGACATTACCATTTAAACCCATAGAGAGTTATGCCAACAATTTTTACAAAAATAGCAAATGGCCAGATTCCCTCCTGGCGCGTTGCGCAGGATGAGAACTACTATGCCTTTCTGGATATAAATCCGGTTGTAAAGGGGCATGTGCTGGTTATTCCAAAGAGGGTGGAAGAGGACTATATCTTTAATCTTCCCGATGAGGTTTATCAGGGCTTATGGAGTTTTGCCGCAAAGGTTGCAAAGGCAATAGAGAGAGCTGTTCCTTGCAAGAGAGTAGGTGTTGCCGTACTTGGAATGGAGGTGCCTCATACCCACATACATCTTATTCCGCTGAATTCGGAGGGTGATATGGACTTCAGAAGAGAGAAGCTCAAACTCTCAGATGAGGAGTTCAAGGCCATTGCAGAGAGCATAGAGGCAGCATTCAAGGAGTTGTAATCCAAAAGAAAACAATAGAGCAATGAAAAGATATATCCTTTTAATATCAATTGCCCTTATGGCTGCTTCGTGTGGCAAAAAGGCAACAGTAAAGGTAGAGGTAAAGAGCGCAGCAGGCAAGGAGGTGCTCTTCTCTAAGTTGAATTTCAATAAGATAGATGTAGTAGATACCCTCAGGTTGGACAAATCCGGCAAAGCTTCCGTAAAGTTTGCCCTGCCGGAGGAGGCGCCTGACTTCTACTACCTCTCCTACGGCCGCAAGAGGCTGGCATCTCTGGTTGTAAAGCCGGGAGACAAAATAAGTGTTGTTGCAGATACCCTTACCGGCTCTGCCAAGATAGAGGGCTCTCCGGAGTCCCAAAGGCTGGCAATGATAGACAGTACCTTCTATGCGGCAATCGCCAAATTTGACGTATGGCAGCAGGAATTGGTACAGGCTATGGAGAGAGGCGACAAAGAGAGAGAGGAGCAGATAAAAAGAGATGTAAGCAACCTCTATGTGCAGTACAAGAGGGGCGCGCTTAAGACCCTCCTTACTCAGCCTGCATCATTTGCAAACATCTCGCTGCTCTACCAGCAATTCAACAGTATGCTTGCAGTCTTTGCAGACCCTAATGATGTATATCTCTTCCGCACAATAAGAGATACCCTAAAAACTCTCTACCCAACCTCCTCCTATGTAAAGGCCCTTACAGAGGTAATAGAGCGTCACGATGCAAACGAGGCCCTCAGAGAGAAGATAGAGAAGGCTCAGCAGACCCTCTATCCGGAGCTCTCTCTTCCCGATATAAACTCGCAGACAAGAAGACTCTCTGAACTGGAGGGCAAACCATTCATACTCCTCTTCTGGATGCCAAGTGAAGTATCACAGAAGGTGATAAACCTGCATCTTAAGGAGATATACAACCTCTACCACTCAAAAGGTCTGGAGATTTACTCAGTAGCAGTGGGAGACAAATCGCTCTGGGCAACCACCATAAAGGAGCAGGGCGCAAACTGGATAAATGTAAACGACGGAAAGGGCGCAAGCAGCCCTGCGCTTGGAATCTACAACGTAACAACCCTTCCTGCAATGTTTATCTTTAATAAAGAGGGTAAGGTTGTAGCAAGAGACCTCTTTGATACAGAGAAACTCAAGAGCAAAATCTCCGCTATACTTTAAAGGTGAGAACTATAATGGGGCAGAGGGGTTAGAATTTGAGAAG
>SFUD01000048.1 GCA_004561775.1 bacterium
ATGGCGGAGGTCATAAAGGTCAACGGCAAAAATGCTTCTATCCAGGTGTATGAGAGTACACGTGGAGTAAAGGAGGGTTGCAAGGTGGAGTTTGAGGGCCATATGTTGGAGGTAATCCTTGGCCCTGGTCTGCTCTCCAGCAACTACGACGGTTTGCAGAACAATCTTGCCACAATGGAGGGAGTATTCCTCAAGAGAGGAGAGTACACATCTCCGATAGATATGGATAAGGAGTGGGAGTTCACTCCAATGGCCAAGGAGGGCGATGTTGTAGTTGCCGCAGATTGGCTTGGTGAGGTAAAAGAGGGATGGCTGCCTCACAAGATTATGGTACCGTTCAGCTTTAACGGCTCTTACAAAGTAAAGAGCGTGGCAAAGGCAGGCAACTACAAGGTTACAGATACCGTTGCAGTCCTTACCGATGCAAACGGCCAGGAGCATAATGTTACAATGATTCAGAAATGGCCTGTAAAGGTTGCAATTGGCGGTTACAAAGAGAAGCCAAGACCTTACAGAATTATGGAGACAGGCGTAAGAATCATAGATACACTCAACCCTATAGCAGAGGGAGGTACAGGATTCATCCCTGGACCTTTCGGATGCGGCAAGACAGTGCTTCAGCACGCAATTGCAAAGCAGGGCGAGGCAGATGTGATAGTTATGGCAGCCTGCGGAGAGCGTGCAAATGAGGTAGTGGAGATCTTCACAGAGTTCCCGGAGCTCATAGACCCTCGCACAGGCAGAAAGCTTATGGAGAGAACAACAATTATCTGTAATACCTCAAACATGCCTGTAGCAGCCCGCGAGGCCTCCGTATATACCGCAATGACCATTTGCGAGTACTACAGAGCAATGGGACTTAAGGCACTTCTCCTTGCAGACTCTACTTCCCGATGGGCACAGGCCCTCAGAGAGATGAGTAACCGTATGGAGGAGCTTCCTGGCGCAGATGCATTCCCTGTAGACCTTCCTGCAATCATCTCCAACTTCTATGCGCGTGCCGGCGTGGTAAAACTAAACAACGGCCAGACAGGTTCCGTAACCTTCATAGGAACCGTATCTCCTGCGGGAGGTAACCTCAAAGAGCCTGTAACAGAGTCCACAAAGAAGGCGGCGCGCTGCTTCTACGCACTCCAGCAGAACAGAGCGGACAGAAAGAGATACCCTGCGGTAGACCCTATAGACTCCTACTCAAAATATCTGGAGTATCCGGAGATTATAGAGTATCTGGACAACAAAATCTGCAAAGGCTGGGTAGAGAAGGTAAACAAGGCAAAGAACATTGTTCTTAGAGGAAAAGAGGCATACGAGCAGATTAACATTCTTGGAGACGACGGTGTTCCAATGGAGTACCACCTAAGATACTGGAAGTCCGAGCTTGTGGACTTTATCATCCTTCAGCAGGATGCATTTGACAAGATAGACTGCTCTTGCCCTATAGAGCGTCAGAAGTTTATGTTGGAGCTGGTTCTTGACATCTGCGACAAGAATGTTGAGTTTGACAACTTTGAGGAGTGCGTATCATACTACAAGGGCCTCATAAACATTCTCCGTCAGATGAACTACTCTGAGTTCAAGAGCGAGAACTTCTACAAATTCCTTGAGCAACTAAATAACACTATCAACAATGACAACTAAAGCATTTCAGAGAATATATACAGAGCTTACCGCCATTACCAAGGCAACAGTCTCTCTAAAGGCTCAGGGAGTCTCCAACGACGAGCTGGCTACCGTAGATGGCCGTCTTGCCCAGGTGGTAAAGATTAAGGGAGACCTCATTACCCTGCAGGTATTCAAGGGAACAGAGGGCATTCCAACCAACTCGGAGGTTATCTTCTTTGGCGAACCTCCTGTTCTTAATGTAAGCGAGCAGCTTGCAGGCCGCTTCTTCAATGCCTACGGAGACCCTATCGACGGCGGTCCTAAGGTAGAGGGAGAGCGCAGAGAGATTGGAGGTCCATCGGTGAACCCTTACAAGAGAATGATGCCTTCAGAGCTCATTCCAACAGGTATTGCGGGCATAGACCTTAACAACACCCTTGTATCGGGACAAAAGATACCTTTCTTTGCAAACTCAGACCAGCCATATAACCAGGTAATGGCAAATGTGGCACTCCGCGCAGATGTAGACAAGATTATCCTTGGCGGTATGGGTCTTACAAACGACGACTACCTCTACTTTAAGCAGGCATTTGAGAATGCGGGCGCGCTTAACAAGATTATCAGCTTTATAAATACCACAGAGCAGCCTCCTGTAGAGCGTCTGCTTATTCCCGATATGGCACTTGCTGCGGCAGAGTACTTTGCAGTGGACAAAAATGAGAAGGTGCTTGTGCTCCTAACAGATATGACCCTCTACGCAGATGCGCTCTCCATTGTAAGTAACCGTATGGACCAGATTCCTTCAAAGGACTCTATGCCGGGTTCGCTCTACTCAGACCTTGCAAAGATTTACGAGAAGGCAGTGCAGCTTCCTGCAGGCGGTTCAATCACAATCATTGCCGTTACAACACTTAACGACGGTGATATCACCCACGCTATTCCCGATAATACAGGATACATTACAGAGGGCCAGCTCTACCTCCGTACAGATTCAGACACAGGCAAGGTTATCATAGACCCGTTCCGTTCTTTGAGCCGTCTGAAACAGCACGTTATAGGCAAAAAGACCAGAGAGGACCACGGTCAGGTAATGAATGCCGGAGTACGTCTCTACGCAGATGCAGCCAACGCAAAGACAAAACTGGAGAATGGTTTCGACCTCTCCGACTACGACCTCCGTTGTCTGGACTATGCAAAGGACTACTCTACAAGGCTTCTTGCAATTGACGTAAACATTAAGATAGACCAGATGCTGGATACCGCTTGGGAGCTCTTCGGAAAATATTTCAAACCGGAGGAACTTGGTATCAAGCAGGAACTTATGGAAAAATATCTCAACCGGAAATAAGATTAAGAGATGGCAATTAAATATCAGTTCAACAAGACGTCGCTCAACGACCTTAACAAGCAGCTGAAGGTCCGCAAGAACGCTCTTCCTACACTAAAGAACAAGGAGAGCGCCTTGAGGCTTGAGGTTAAGCGTGCCAAGACCAAGAGCGAGGATCTTTTGACACAACTGGATGCCTCTATTAAATCTTATGAATATCTGGCCGCTTTGTGGAACGAATTTGAATCCAGTCTTATCTCCGTACGGGATGTTGTGCTGGTAACCGAGAAGGTTGCCGGTGTAAAGACTCCTGGACTTAAAGAGGTTATTTACGACGTACGTCCCTTCGACCTCTTCCGCAAGCCTCTATGGTACACCAGCGGAGTGCAGATTCTGCAGAATCTTGCGCAGTTGGGCATAGAGTCGGAGATATACAAGGAGAAGATGCGCCTTTTGGACTTCTCAAGAAAGAAGACCACCCAGAAGGTAAACCTCTACGAGAAGGTTCAGATTCCGGGATACGAAGAGGCAATCAGAAAGATAAAGAGGTATATGGAGGATGAGGAGAACCTCTCCAAAGCATCCTCAAAGATAGTAAAGACAAGACACGCACAAGAAGAGGAGGAGGAGGCCCAGAACAATGATTAAGAAGATGACAAAATACACCTTCGTAGTTATGAATTCGGAGGTTGAGACTTTCCTTGCCAGACTTCAGGAACTTGGCGTGGTAGATATAACCCGCAGCAGCAGGCCGGTTGATGCAAGCTCCAAAGCGCAGTTCGAACTTATCGAGCACTGCCGCCGCAGAATAGGTCAGCTTGCACTGCTTAAAGCAGCAGACGAGAAGGCCGCCGCCGAAGCCGGCAAAGCAGCCGCAGCTAGCAACTCAGTCGCATATGCAGCAGCCAAGGCAGATGCTGCCGGCGCAAGTGCTGTTGCAGAGCTGATTGCAGCCGCAGCTGCACCATCGGGAAGCGTAAAGAGCGCTGCAGCGGAGCGGGTGGCAAAGATTCCGCAGGAGGAGCTGCTGGCAGCAGTGGACAGCCTCTTTGAGAATCGGGAAAAGATTAAGGCAGAGATTGCAGAGACAAAGGCAGAACTTGCAGCAGCAGAGCCTTGGGGCAGCTTTAGCGCAGCAGACCTTGAGAAGATTGCAGCAGCAGGTCTTGTGCCGCACTTTTATATTGCATCCAAGAAGCGTTTCACTCCGCAGTGGGAGAGCGAGTATCCGCTCTACCAGCTTGGCGCTACAGAGAAGAATATCTACTTTGTTGTGCTGGCGCAGGAGGGAGAGAAGCTAAGTTTCCCTCTGCAGGAGGTGCAGTTCCCTCAAAGGGATGCAGATGCGGTGATGCTCTCACTCAAACAACTTGCAGATGATCTGGCACGTACAAATGCAGAGCTCTCTGCAATTGCGGCAGACCATATTCCACAACTGAAGGCATTCAGAGAGGAGGCTATGAGCAAAGTGGACCTCTATCTGGCGCAGAAGGGTGGAGAGACCTGCGCAGAGGAGAGCGTGGCAGTGCTTGAGGGCTTCTCTCTTGTAGAGAATGACAGCTCTCTGCAGGCAGCTCTTGAGAATGAGCCCGTTTACTACATAAATGAGCCGGCAAAAGTGGAGGATAATCCGCCTATTGCACTCAAGAACAACTTCTTTGGCAAGCTCTATGAGCCAATTGGAGAACTCTATATGTTCCCAAGATACAATGAGCACGACCTTACCTCGTACTTTGCGCCATTCTATATGCTCTTCTTTGGCTTATGTATGGGCGACGTGGGATATGGCATAGTGCTGCTGCTCTTGGGACTCTTTGTAACATTCAAGATGAAGCAGTTTGCAAGCTACGGCAAACTTGTAGCCTGGTTGGGCTTTGGCACAATTATTATGCCTCTGCTTGGCGGAACCTTCTTTGGAGGAAAGCTCTATGAGATGTTCCCGATACCGGAGAATATTGCAAGCCTCTTCTTCTCGGATCTTAAGATGTTCTGGTTTGCAATAATCTTTGGAATAGTGCAGATAATCTTTGCAAGATTCCTGAAGGTATGTTTTGCAATATCGGACAAAAACTACACTACCGCTTTGGGAGAGACGGGGTGGATGCTCCTCATTATCTGGTGCTCGCTCACCTACGCCTCTATGGAGGCAGGGTTTGAGGTGCCGGCCATAGTTACCTACATAGGCGCTTACGGCGGACTGGGACTCATACTCCTCTTCTCCAGCAACACAAGGAATATCTTTGTAAGACTCTTCAAGGGCGTAAGTTCGCTCTATGATATTACAGGAGTCTTTGGAGATGTGCTCTCATATATCCGACTCTTTGGTCTGGGTACAGCGGGCGGTATTCTTGGTCTTGTTGTAAACTCTGTAGCAATGCAGATGAGCGGCATACCATATCTTGGTTGGGTGCTTACCGTAATAATGCTCCTCTTTGGACATACAGCGGTACTTATGCTCTCCGCGCTGGGAGCCTTTGTACACCCAATGCGTCTTACTTTTGTAGAGTTCTACAAAAATGTAGGTTTTGAGGGTGGCGGACGCAAGTTCAGGCCACTTGGAAAATAGTGCTAACTCTTTTAACGACAAATAAATAACAATAATAAAATTTATAATTATGGAAACATCAACAACATTCATCTTGGCCTACATTGGTATGGCAATTATGCTCTCACTCACCTGCATCGGCAGTATTATTGGCGTTACAATTGGTGGTAACGCAACTATCGGTGGAATGAAGAAGAACCCGGACATCTTTGGTAAAGCTATGATTCTCTGTGCTCTTCCTTCAACACAGGGACTTTACGGATTTGCCGGCTTCTTCCTTATGCTCAGCAAACTCAAAGGAATGGAGACACTTGGTTGGGGTCCAGCACTTGCAGTAATCGCAGCCTGCGCATCACTTGGTATTGTAGGTCTCTACTCTGCACTCCGTCAGTCACAGCTTGTAGCCAACGGTGTAAACGAGATGTCAAACGGACAGGATGTATTCGGTAACACCCTTATCCTTGCCGTATTCCCAGAGCTCTACGCAATTCTTGCATTTGCTGCAACCTTCCTTGCAATCCCTGCATAATTGCAGCGGCAACT
>SFUD01000049.1 GCA_004561775.1 bacterium
GCAGAAGATATCTGCTCCGGTAAACTTTCATAAAGAGGGCATAGATGACCTCATTCTCTCCGGAGTGAACTCCATTCTCTCCAAGGTTATGCCAAGGGCAAAACTTGTTTTTGCAGAGGAGAGTTTCCCTATAGAGAGCGATTTTAAGATTCCTACAATGGGCGCGGCTCTCTTCCACGAGTCCAATTGGCTCTTAGGAAGGTGGCGCATAACTGCAGGCATAAGATTGGATTATGAAAAGGCCTCTATGGATTATGATTCACACTCTCTTGTGCACTACAGGCTCTCTCCTATGATGCCTCAGCCTAAAGAGCTTATTACAACTTTTACTGGCAGCGAGAATGTGGATTTTGTAAGGGTGCTTCCAAAGTTTGCGCTCTCGTATCTGGTAAAGGAGGGGGATATCTATGCAACCGTAACAAGGGGCTACAGAGCTGGCGGATTTAATACAAACATCTTCTCCGATATGCTGCAGAACAATATGATGCACAATATGATGAAGGATATGAGATTGCCCCAGTCCATATTGGACAAGGCGCCGGCCTTTACCAATGCCGAGAATGCCACCTTTAAACCGGAGGAGAATTGGAATTTTGAGTTGGGCGCTCATCTGAATCCGCTGCCGGGAATGCGTCTGGATCTCTCTGCATTTTATATTCTCTGCAGAAATCAGCAGGTTACGGTTCTGCCAACAGGAATGGCAACCGGCAGAATGATGTCCAATGCCGCAAGGAGTCACAGTCTTGGAGGAGAGATCTCTCTCTCTTACAGGCGCGGAGGATTGAATCTGGCTGCAGGTTATGGCATTACCAGAGCAGAATTTGACAGATATGAGGATGGTGATGCCAACTACAAGGGCAACAGACTTCCTTATGCTCCGGCATCCACTCTCTCTGCAATGGCAAGTTACAGATGGGATATCTCTGGCTCTAAACTCTTAAAGGCAGTGGATGCGGGATTGAACTTAAGCGGTATAGGCAAGATTTACTGGGATAATGAGAATCTGGAGAGCCAGTCTTTCTATTCTCTGCTTGGCGCGCATATTACTGCAGATTTTGGCAAGCTCCGCGTTACAGCCTGGGGAAAGAATATTCTGGACAGAAAATACAACACCTTCTACTTTGTCTCCCTCTCCGAGAAGTTCTTCTGTCCGGGCGCAGGGGCAAGGTTTGGTATAAAGTTGGATTTTGAACTTTAGAGATTGGAAGGTCTCCATTAATTTAGTATTTTTGCGTTATTAATTGTTAATGAAAATTTATAACGCATAACTATGTTTAAGAGAGATAATCTCAAAGGAGATTTGTTTGGCGGCGTAACAGCCGGTATTGTGGCCCTTCCTCTAGCCCTTGCATTCGGCATTCAGGCCTTTGGCGGTATGGACCATCCTGCCGCAAGTTCAATAGGAGCCCTTGCGGGACTGGTGGGAGCGGCATTTCTTGGATTTTTTGCCTCGCTCTTTGGAGGTACACATTCGCAGATTAGCGGCCCTACTGGGCCAATGACTGTGATCACCTCCAGTCTGGTAAGCGGAATGTGGGTCTCCACCAGCGGAGACCTCTCCACTGTGCTTATTACAATGTCTTTGGCAGGAATCCTCTGCGGACTCTTTCAGATTGCCTTTGGGTTGATAAGGATAGGCAAATATGTAAGATATATTCCATATCCTGTTCTCTCCGGCTTTATGAGCGGTATTGGAGTAATCATAATTCTGCAGCAGATATATCCAATCATAGGCAGCAAGTCGCCGGTGCTGGTTGTGGATATGGTTGCAAATTTCCCTGCAACGGTTGCCTCCGGCATCTCCGTAACCGCGCTTCTGCTTGGTTTGGGTACAATACTGATTATAGAGCTCTTCCCGCTTGTAACTAAGAAGGTTCCATCTACCTTGGTGGCCCTTATTGTAATGACGCTTGTCTCTCTTCTTTTGGATTTGGACGACAAACTTATAATTGGTGAGATTCCAAGCGGTCTGCCGCTTCCGTTCTTTGCAAAACCGGAGATATCGCTTGCCGGTATAAACTGGGGGCATATAATCTCCGCAGCGGTAATTCCGGCTCTTACCCTTGCCTGCCTGGGCTCCATAGATACTCTGCTTACCTCTGTTGTTGCAGACAACATTACAAAGACCAAGCATAACAGCAATCAGGAGCTTATCGGTCAGGGTATAGGAAATGCCGTTGCAGGACTCTTCTGCGGTATTGCGGGCGCAGGCGCTACTATGAGAACAGTGGTAAATGTAAAATCGGGAGGAAGAAACAAATTGAGCGGAATGGTGCACGCGCTGCTGCTAATTGCAATATTGCTTGGCCTTGGCTCTCTTGTAAAATATGTGCCTCTCTCTGTTTTGGCAGGTATTCTTATTACCGTAGGATGGGGAATTATAGATTTCAGAGGGTTTAAAGATCTCTTGAGGGTCCCGATGTCCGACGCGGTGGTGCTTATCATTGTCTTTGTTGTTACTGTCTTTGTGGATTTGCTCACTGCAGTGGCAATAGGTATGGTGGCTGCCTGCGTGCTCTTTATGAAGCGTATGGGAGATCTTGTGGAGGCAACCTATAGTACAAAGAGCGCAGATACCACCCACTCCAAGGAGAATGCGTGGGACGATGACCCTATTATTCCGGAGTCCGCAGTGGGCAAGGTCTATATAAAGCATCTTGCAGGACCTCTCTTCTTTGGCTCTGTGAACAGCTTCAAGGATCTTATTCTTAAGGTGCCGGAGGGTACAAAGGTTGTGATTATCCGTATGAAGAAGGTGGACTATATGGACCAGTCCGGTCTCTATGCAATGGAGACAGCCGTTACAGATTTGCAGGCGCAGGGGGTTACGGTGCTTATGACTATGATTCAGCCGCAGCCTCTTAAGATGCTCAAGTCTATAAGATGCATTCCGGGACTTATTCCGGAGGAGCATACCTTTGAAACCATTCAGGCTTGTGAGCTCTTCCTTAAAGAGATGCCTGAGATTAATTAATTTCTGTGTATGAATATTGTCATTGCTGGTGCGGGTGAGGTTGGAAGCCATCTGGCAAAGATGCTTGCAGAGGAGAAGAACAACAACCTTACCATCATAGACAAGAGCGAGGCCCGTTTGGAGAAGCTCTCGGAGATTGCAGATGTGGTTACACTTGCAGGAGACCCTACCTCTATAGAGGTGCTTATGACTGCAGGTGTGGACAAGGCAGACCTCTTTGTGGCTGTAAGTCCTGCCAGTGAACAGGATATCAATATTATAAGCGCTCTTCTTGCAAAAAAGATGGGCAGCAAGAAGGTTACGGCCAGAATTAATAATGAGGAGTATCTTACCCACGAGAACAGAATTCTCTTTACAGAGTTGGGAATAGACCTGCTCTTCTATCCGGAGAAGATTGCCTCCTATGAGATAATAGACCTTCTCAAGCAGACAGGCACAATGGAGTTTATGGAGTTTGCAAGAGGCAGGCTGCAGATGGTTGCCTTCCGTCTGGACGATGGCGCGCCGCTGCTGGAGAAGACTGTGGGCGAGTTTGAGGGGGCCTTTGATGCGCAGTACAGAGTGGTGGCAATTGCCAGAAACGGCTCTACGCTTATCCCTTCTCAGCAGGAGCGCTTCATAGAGAAGGACCTTCTCTTTGTTATATGCACCAGAGAGGGTGTTGAGTCTGCCCTAAGCTTCTCTGGCAAACCGGAGATAGATATAAAGAAGCTTATGATTGTGGGAGGAGGCAGGATTGGAGAGATTCTTGCCAGAAAGATGGAGGGCGCTGTAGACAGCATTAAGATAATTGAGCAGAGGCAGGAGCGTTGCGAGTATCTTGCTGCAAAGTTGGGAGATAATGTGCTGGCAATAAATGGAGATGGCCGCAACACAGATATTCTGGTGGAGGAGAATGTGAAGGAGTGCGATGCTTTGGTGGCAGTTACAAGCAACTCGGAGACCAATATCCTTACCTGCGTGGCAGCCAAGCGTATGGGAGTTCCAAAGACCATTGCGGAGGTGGAGAATATAGAGTATATAAAGCTTGCGGAGGGGATGGGTGTTGATGCGGTCATAAACAAGAAACTTATTACCGCAGGCAGAATATTCCGCTTTACCCTAAGCAACAAGGTGCGCTCCATAAAGTGCCTAAATGGCTCCGATGCAGATGTGCTGGAGTTTATTGTAAGCCCGGGCAGCAAGATTACCAAGGGCAAGATAAAGGATTTGGGCTTTCCAAGTCAGGCTATCATAGGTGGCATTGTAAGAGGCAACGAGTCCATTATTGCTACTCCCGATACGGAGATTATGCCATACGACAGGGTGGTGGTCTTTGCTCTTCCCGAAGAGTTGGAGAGAACCAATAAGTTTTTCATTTAAATCTGGAGCAATATGTTTTTAGAGAGTGCCAAGGAGGCCGGCTGGATAGAGGTTATTTGCGGTTCTATGTTCTCCGGAAAGACGGAAGAGCTGATTCGCAGACTCAAGCGCGCAAAATTTGCAAATCAGAGGGTGGAGATCTTCAAGCCCGGAATAGATGTGCGCTATTCTGCAGATGAGGTGGTCTCTCACGATGCCAATGCCATTCAATCCACACCTGTGGAGCATTCGGGAAATATTCTGCTCCTCTCTTCTGATGTGGATGTTGTTGGCATAGATGAGACGCAGTTTTTTGACGATGGTATTGTGGAGGTTTGTCAATATCTTGCAAACAGGGGAGTAAGGGTTATATGCGCGGGGCTGGATATGGACTACAAGGGCGAGCCTTTTGGCCCTATGCCGCGGCTTATGGCTGTGGCTGAGTATGTTACAAAGGTGCACGCCATCTGTGTGGAGTGCGGCAATCTGGCGCATCACTCCCACAGGATTGCGGGTGGTACAAACCTGGTGCAGTTGGGAGAGAAGGATTCCTACAGGCCTCTCTGCCGCCACTGCTTTAACAAGGCTGTAAAGCTTTTGGAGGAGAAGTAGTTATGGGAAAGCTCTATCTTGTGCCTACCCCTGTGGGGAATCTGGAGGATATGACCTTTAGGGCAATAAGGGTTCTGAAGGAGGTGGACCTTGTGCTTGCGGAGGATACCAGAACAAGTTCTATGCTCTTTCGCAAGTTTGAGATACGCACCCCTATGGCCTCGCACCATAAATTTAATGAGCACAAGACCTCTGCCTCCATTGCGGAGAAGATTGCCGCTGGGATGAATGTGGCGCTTATAAGCGATGCGGGCACTCCCGGCATATCGGACCCGGGCTTCTTTCTGGTAAGGGAGTGCATAGAGGCCGGAGTTGAGGTGGAGACGCTTCCCGGCGCAACGGCATTTGTGCCGGCGCTGGTAACATCGGGATTCCCTACAGACCGCTTTATCTTTGAGGGCTTTTTGCCCGTAAAGAAGGGGCGTCAGACAAAGATGAAGGAGATTGCCTCTCACGGGGCAACCACAATAGTTTATGAGTCGCCCTACAGGCTTGTAAAGACGCTCGCGCAGTTTGCGGAGATTATGGGGCCGCAGCGCAGAGCTGCTGTCTGCAGGGAGATCTCCAAGTTGCACGAGGAGTGCCGCAGGGGAACTCTGGAGGAGCTGCACAAGTGGTATCTGGAGAATGAGCCCAAGGGGGAGATAGTTTTGGTTTTATCGGGAAAAGATTATGAGGGGAAGGATTATGAAGGGGAGAGAAGAGAAGAGGGAAGAGGAGAGAGCGGGCAATGAGAGGCTTGCTCTTCTGCGTGCCAGAGGTATAATGGCATTGGTGGCGCTGCTTTTTTTGTTTCAGGCAGGGCTCTTTATCTACAACAAATTTTTTGATGCTGTCTCTGTTGCGGCTGCTGCAGAGAGTCCCGCAGCGGCGCGCAGAGTTGCTGCAAGAGGCAATGGCGCTTCTGCAGGCAAAGATTCCTCTGCAGGAAAAGATTCCTCTGCAGGCAATGGCGCTTCTGCCGCCACCAGCCAATCTGCTGCAAAGGTCCAATCTGCTGCAAAGGGTCAATCTGTCGCAAAGGGCAAGTATTCAGCCAGGCGGGTGCCTCGTCTGGTTAATCTCAATAGGGCGGACAG
>SFUD01000050.1 GCA_004561775.1 bacterium
GATAAATAAGATTCTTACTGCAAACAAGAGAGAGAGATGAATATCAGTGTGATTTCCAGAAATATTGGAGTGGCGTTGGTCTGCAATGCCCTCTTTATGTTCATCTGCACTGTTGTGGCCGCTCTCTATGATTTTGACTCTGCCTTCTCGCCACTGCTTCTGAGCGGAATAATTACAATAACGGTGGGGCTCTTCCCGCTCATATTTGTAAAGGCAAACAGAGAGATAGATATAAAGAACGGCTTTATAATAATTGTTCTCTCCTGGTTGCTCTGCTGTCTCTTTGGAATGTTGCCCTATGTGCTTTGGGGCGGAGAGTTCAATCTGGTGAATGCCTGGTTTGAGAGTGTCTCCGGATATACCACAACCGGGGCAACCATACTAAACAACATAGAGGCGCTTCCGCACAGCCTGCTGCTGTGGCGCTCCTCCACCCATTTCCTTGGGGGTATTGGTATTGTAATCTTTATGCTCTATATCCTTCCCTCTGTGGGCATAAACAGGGCGCGAATAACCAAGATGGAGATCTCCGTACTCTCAAGAGAGAACTACCGGTTTAAGATAAAGGAGACAATAAAGAGAATAGCAACAGTCTATTTCGGCATCACCTTTTTAAGTATGGTAGGCTTTATGCTTGCAGGAATGAACCTCTTTGATGCTGTAAACCACGCCTTCTCCGTTGTCTCAACAGGAGGTTTCAGCACAAAGAATCTCTCCATAGGCGCCTATGACTCTGTGGCAGTGGAGATGGTTGCCAATATCTTTATGCTTGCCGCCAGTCTCCACTTTGGCCTTATCTATGCCTTGGTGGTCAAGGGCTCCTTCAATCTCTTCAAATCGCCGGTAATACGGTTCTATATTGCGGGGGTAACCATTGCAACAATCATAATTGCATTCAACCTGCTCCTCTCCCAGAATGCAGATTCTATCTGGGGCGCGCTCAGGCTCGCGCTCTTTCAGGTGGTCTCAATTGCCTCCACAACCGGCTTTGCTACAGCAGACACATCCGTATGGCCAAATCTCTCAATACTGATATTAATTTACCTCTCCATCCAGTGCGGCTGTTCCGGCTCAACATCGGGAGGAATAAAATCGGACAGGATACTTATCTTCTTCAAGAGCCTGCCTGTGCAGCTAAAAAAGGTGCTGCACCCCAAAGCAGTGCTGCACGTGCGGTTGGGAGATTCTCTCATATCCCACACAATGGTGGCGGATATAACTATGTATATGCTCATTTATATGCTCATACTCTTTGTATGTGCGCTGCTGCTTTGCATAATGGGCGTAGATTTTATGGACTCATTCACCTCCTCCATAGCCTCAATAGGCAATGTGGGCCCGGGTTTTGGCAATGTGGGTTCATACGGAAATTTCTCCAGCATACCTGCAATGGGAAGGGTGGTGGTCTCTGTAGAGATGCTCCTTGGCCGTTTGGAGATATACTCTCTTATTATTGTTCTTCTTATCAGCAAATGGAAATAGCCCTATGCTTGTAGCTGAACACCTTCGGAAACTTATGGAGATGGAGTTGGGCTTTGAGCCTACCCGGTGTCAGAAGGGGCTCTTTGAAGAGCTCTCCGCCTTTGTTATGGCAGATTCTCCCGATGATTGGCTGCTGGTAATAAGCGGTTATGCCGGCACTGGCAAGACTACGGCAATTGGCGCATTTATAAAGGCGCTTAAGACGCTAAGGCAGAAATTTGTGCTTATGGCGCCCACAGGCAGGTCTGCAAAGGTGCTTGCGGGCTATACCGGAGAGAGCGCAAAGACCATACACAAGCAGATTTACAGGCAGAAGAGCCTTAAGGATGGGATTGGGCAGTTTCAGATAGATTTCAACAAAGCCAAGGAGACATTCTACATTGTGGATGAGGCTTCACTAATAACATCGGGAGCAGGAGCGCAGAGCGCCCTCTTTGGCTCGGGCAACCTTCTGGACGACCTTATTGCCTATGTAAGGCAGGATGTGAGCAACAAACTCATAATAATGGGAGACCCTGCGCAGCTCCCGCCTGTGGGTATGGAGATGAGCCCCGCGCTGGACCTCAACTGCCTCTCCAGCTACACCAAGCCAAGAGTGGCAATGCTGCGGAGCGTGGTGCGTCAGGAGCAGCAGAGCGGCATCCTCTACAATGCCACAAAGCTGCGTATGCAGATAGAACAGGGAGATACCTCTCTGCCCGGTTTGAGAGAGGAGGGCTTTGCGGATTTCAAAAGAATATCGGGAGGAGAACTAATAGAGGCAATCTCCGATGCAATAGGCAAATATGGCCTGGATGAGACTGTGGTGCTCTGCCGCTCCAACAGCAGGGCCAACAGGTACAACAAGGGGATAAGGGAGACTATCCTCTACAAAGAGGAGAGGCTTGCAAAGGGCGACAAGCTTATGATTGTAAAGAACTGCTATCAGTTTCTTGAGAATATTCCCGATATGGATTTCATAGCCAACGGAGATGTGGCGGAACTTATGCGCATCTCCAACCACGAGGAGCGCTACGGACTCCATTTTGCCACGGCAACCCTCTCTTTCCCGGATTACAACAATGTGGAGATTAAGGCAAAGATAGTGCTTGACACATTGGATTCCACCACTCCTGCCCTAAGTCCGGATCAGCAGAAGAGGCTCTATGAAGAGGTGTACGAGGATTATGCGGAGATTAAATCCAAGCGCAAGCGTATTAATGCTGTTAGGGAGGATCTCTACTTTAATGCGCTGCAGATAAAATATGCGGCGGCAATAACCTGCCACAAATCTCAGGGCGGCCAGTGGAGATGTGTCTTTGTAGATAATGCGCTTTGGAACGAAGAGCTCTCCATAGATGACAAGAAATGGCTCTACACTGCAATTACACGTGGTGTGGATATGGTCTATCTTGTTAACTTTGCAGATAGATTGTTTGACAAATAAAGAGTTGAATTATGAAGAGATTAAGAGATAATAGAGTTGTGGCGGCGGCAGCGGTGCTGTTCTTGTCGCTCTCCCTCTGTACAATGGCGGTTGCTCAGAATGGCCGCCTGGCCTCTGAGGGATTTAGGGAGAGCCAGCCCAAGAGGGCTCTGCAGAAGCAGGAGATACTTGGTTCTCTCCCCAAGGGTATCATAAATAAGGGCATTATTCCAGGGGATTGGCTGGATAATAAGAGCTTCACTTATTTTACAAGAGAGGGTGGAGTGGCAAAGAGGATGGTGTATGATATAACCACCCATTCTGCAAAGGAGGCCTATGCCGCATCTGCCGTGGAGGCAACTGCAGGAAAAACTGCTGGAACGGCTGCCGGAACTGCTGCAGGAGCGGCTGTGGAAGCAACGGCGGAGTGCAGCAGGATATTGGAGGCCGAAGAAGCAGGAGTTATCAAAAATCCGCTTCTCTCTCCGGACGGAAAGGCTTATGCCTATACCAAAGCGGACAACAACCTCTATATCTACAACATTGCGTCAGATAAGGAGATTCAGCTTACCAACGACGGTACAGAGGTTATTAAGAATGGATGGGCCTCTTGGGTCTATTATGAGGAGATTCTTGGCAGACCCTCAAAATACAGAGCATTCTGGTGGTCGCCGGAGAGCAACAGAATAGCTTACTACAAGTTTGACGACAGCAAGGTGGCAATGTTCCCAATCTATAATTCGGAGGGGCAATATGGCTCAATTACCAGAACGCACTACCCTAAGGCCGGAGATACCAATCCTACGGCAAAGGTGGGATTCATAGAGGTGGATGGCTCATCCCGTCCGCTGCGAGAGGTTTGGGCAGATTTTGAGGTGGATAGCAACCAGTATTTTGGAATTCCCTTTTGGAATGCCAAGGGCGACAGATTCATAGTGCCTTGGATGCCTCGTGGTCAGGATACTCTTATTCTCTATGCAGTAAATCCGCTGGATGGCTCTAAAGAGCACATCTATACGGAGCATCAGGAGAGTTGGATAGATTGGCCGGAGCAGATGATCTTTACAGATGAAGGTTTCTATATGATAAGGGATTTTGAGATGTGGGAGCAGATTTACTTCCAATCCTTTGACGGCAAGAGGCTGGAGAGAATAACCGATGGCAAGAATTGGGGCATAGAAATGTTGGAACTGGATAGCAAGGGGGGCAAACTCTACTTTACAGCCCGCCGTACTGCTACCACAAGAAGAGACCTCTACAGCGTGGACCTTAAGAGCAAGGAGATAAAGCGCCTTACCATTGGAGACTACGACTATGCCAATATTAAGATTGCTCCGGACTTCAAGCATTTTGTGGCAGACTTCTCAAACTCCACAACCCCAACCAGAACGGGACTCTTTACCATAGGAAAGAGAGGAACTACAGTATATGTGATTAATGATACCAAAGGGGAGGAGTTTGACAACTACAAGATAGCTCTCCCGCAGATGCTCTCACTTAATGTGGATGGTTATACAATACCTGCAAAGATTACCCTTCCGGTAGATTTGGATACCACAAAGAGTTATCCTGTAATAGTCTTTATCTACGGCGGCCCCAATGCAGGTACGGTAATGGATACCTGGACAGGCGTTAATGAGACAACCCAGTGGTGGGCCAATGAGGGGGTGATAAGAGTGGAGATGGACCACAGGGCCTCCGGACATTGCGGCAAGGAGGGTGTGAACTTTATGTACAGAAACTTTGTGACAATAGAGCTTAAGGATTACATTGCCTGGATGAAGGAGCTCTACAAACGTCCTTATATTAACAGAGAGAAGGTGGGCATTACAGGCTTCTCGTACGGAGGTACGGTAACCGGCGCTGCGGTTATAAGATATGGAGAGTATTTCCCTTATGGAATTGCAGGCGGCGGTGTTTATGACTATGCCCTCTACGATACCCACTACACAGAGCGCTATATGGATACTCCTCAGGATAATCCGGAGGGCTATGCCAATACGCGCCTTATGAACTTTGTGGAGAAGTATAAGGGAGATTCTACCAATTTCCTCAGAATCACGCACGGTACCAGCGACGACAATGTGCATCTGCAGAATACTCTGCAGCTTGTGGATGCGCTGGAGCAGAGCAACAAGCAGTTTGAGATGACACTCTACCCAGGGCAGTTCCACGGCTACAGAGGGCTCAAATACTGGCACTCCCGCAATGCTGACTATATCTTCTGGTACAGGCATCTTTTGGGCAGGGAGGCTCCGGAGATTCTGCTCAAAAAGAGAGTTGTAAGATAGAGGGGCTATCCTTGGCAGAGGGCTATCCTTTGCAGAGGGGCTCTCCTTTGCAGAGAGGCTCTCCTTTGCAGATAATTATGCTCCTGCAACCATTGTTGAGGGTGGTGAAGAAGAGGGTAACCTCTCCGCCATCCTCAATTTTTGCGCGCTTGCGCACCTCCTCTGTGCTTATCGGGAAATTTCTGGCTATCACATTTGCCTTTGGAAACTCTTTGCGGAGATGCTTCAAGGCCTCTTTGGAGAAGGCTCTTACGGAGAGTATCGGGAAGAGCCTGCCAAAGGGTGCCGCGCTCTGATTATCTGTAAAATAGAGATGTGTGCTTGGTGCAAGTTTGGTAAGATTGAGCCTCTGTGCCACTGTTTTGAATGCTCCCGATTTAAGTATGGCTCTGTTGGGCTCAAAGAGGTAGGCTGCGCTCTCCTCTCCGGTGGCAAGGCGGCAGATGGCGCTCTTCTCCTCTGCAAGAGTGAAGGTGAACTCTGTGCGGCTGCCCTCCCTGGCCCTAATATTTACTGCGTGCAAGGTGCATTGCTGCGCGGGCTCCCTCTCCAGCAGGAAGAGAAGCTCTTTGCACTCATTCTCCAGAGCCACAATATGTACCTGCGTGCACTCCGGCATAAGCTCCAGATTAAGCCTTATATCTGCCATAGGGGAGACCTTAACCAGCAGATAGGGAGCAATTTGCAGCAGCTGTGCCTTAAGCGAGAGAATATCCGGCTCATAATCTTTAAGCAAGATAAGTTTTCCTCCGCTTCCCGATGCGCGCCTGGCAGGGTCTGCATAGATAAGCAG
>SFUD01000051.1 GCA_004561775.1 bacterium
AGCCACGGAGAGTCTTGTTCTGCAGAATCTGCGAACTCTCTCCAACCACACCATTATCTTTATCTCCCACAGAGAGGCTGTAATGAAGAGCGCAGACTCCCTGCTTGAACTATAAGGGATAAAAGGTTAGATAATAGTCAAATTCTTTGTACTTTTGTACCGGTTTTAAAATCTCTCATTATGATGAATCTTATCGCATACATTACGTTGGTCTTCTCTATGATTGCGCAAACCAACGACACTCTTGCTGCAAAGAGCAATGATTCTCTACTGCAGGATAATCGCAAGGCGCTCTCCACACTAGATATTATTGCAAAAGAGCAGAAATGCCAGGACGAGGGCGGTGCTGTATCGTGGATAAGAGTAAACCAACTGGGTTATCTGCCAAACGATGTAAAGGTTGCGGTCTATATCTCCGCAGAAGATGAGTCGGCCTCATCCGCCCCTGCAGATACCTTCAGAGTCTTCAGAGCTCTGGACGGCAAAGTGCTCTTCTCCGGAAAGGCACAGCAGAAGGATGCCTCCAAGTGGGCTCTAAAGAGCGCTTTCAGGCTGGATTTTAGCCCATTGAGAGAGGAGGAATATTGCTACATAGAGTTTGCTGGGGCAAGGTCTCCCCTCTTCCGAATCGGGAGTAATGTATATGAGGGCCTTAGCGACTACCTTCTTACTTATATGCGCCAGCAGCGGTGCGGCTACAACCCTTTCAACAATGCAAAGTGCCACACCCACGACGGTTACATTGTGGACCACCCTACCCGCAGCGGCCAGAAGATAGATGTTACAGGCGGCTGGCACGATGCAACAGACTACCTGCAATACCAGACCACCACTGCAACAACCATCTATCAGATGCTCTTTGCATATATGGAGCAGCCGGACAAATCAATCTTTAAAGATGAGTACAACGCGGCGGGAAATAGAGGCAGCAATGGTATTCCCGATATTTTGGATGAGGCAAGATGGGGCTTGGAGTGGCTTCTTAAGATGAATCCGCAGAACAAGGTGATGTTTTCTCAGATAGCGGACGACAGAGACCACGCCGGTTTCCGCCTTCCATATAAGGATAGCGTGGATTACGGATGGGGAAGAGGCGAAGGGAGGCCGGTCTATTTTGTTACAGGCAAGCCTCAAAGGGTGTACAAAGCTCTGAACCGCACCACAGGCGTCTCCTCTGTGGCAGGAAAATTCTCCTCTACCTTTGCTCTGGGAGCGGAGGTCTTCAGGGAGATAGAGCCGCGTCTCTCCAAAAAGATGCTTGTTAAGGCTTCGCAGGCTTATGCCTATGCGGAGGAGCTTCCGGGCAATACACAGACTATTAGCATTGTCTCTCCCTATTTTTATGAGGAGGATACATATACAGACGATATAGAGCTTGCCGCATCAACACTCTACCACTACACACAGGACCCAACCTGGGGCAAGAGGGCAGATTACTGGGGTGAACTGGAACCTGTTACACCTTGGATGGAACTTGGCAGAGGAAGACACTACCAATACTATCCCTTCGTTAATTTGGGCCACTACTATCTGGCCTCATCGGAAGATAAGGCAATTGCCAACAAGTACAGAGAATATATGAAGATGGGGTTGGAGTCTATCAGAAGACGCGCGGCAGAAGACCCCTTTATGAACGGCATTCCATATATCTGGTGCTCCAACAATCTTACATCGGCTGCAATAACGCAGGCAAGGCTTTATAATAAGGTATCGGGAGACTCAACCTATATGGAGATGGAGGCGGCACTGCGCGACTGGCTCTTTGGCTGCAACCCTTGGGGAACCTCTATGATAACGGGCATTCCTTATTATGGCGACTATCCTGTTGCGCCCCACTCCTCTTATTATGTGATAAACAGAGATCTAACCTATGGCGGTCTGATAGATGGACCTGTTTATAGAAGCGTCTTTGTAGAGAGAGCAGGCAACTCTCTCACCAAAGAGGATAGATATGCACGCTTTAACAATGGAATAGCTGTGTATCACGACGATATGGGAGACTATGCCACCAACGAGCCGACTATGGATGGCACCGCCGGGCTCACCTACTATTTTGCTGCAAAGGAGTGCGAAGGCTTGCTCTACAGAGAGGCCAATAAGGCTCCTTTTGAGGGCGAGGAGGATAATTATGGCGTAATACGCAGAATTAATCCGTCGGAGAAGAGCATCTATCTTCTCTTTACTGCAGATTCCAATTTTGTTGGAGCGGAGAGCATTCTCAAGACTCTTGAGAAAGAGAAGGTTAAGGGCTCCTTCTTCCTTACCGGCAATTGTCTGAGGGTGCCGGAGAATATGGCTGCCGTAACTGCCATTGTAGAGGCCGGCCACTATGTTGGGGGCCATTCGGACGGACACCTTCTCTATGCCCCTTGGGAGGGAAGGGATTCCAGCTACTACTCTCCGGAGGAGATTATTGCAGATATCAACGCCAACTTTGCGGAACTGGAGAAGTTTGGTATTGAGAGGGATTCTGCACGCTTCTTTATTCCGCCATACGAGCACTATAACAGGCTTAGCGTGGAGGCAATGAGAAGGGCAGGTCTTATTCCTGTAAACTACACGGCCGGCACAGCCACTCCTGCAGACTATACTACTCCATCTATGAGCAACTATATAGGTTCTCAAGAACTTATCGCACGATTATATGCCTTTGAGGCGGAAAAAGGACTTAACGGAGCAATGATTCTTATACATCCGGGCGTGAGTGAGGAGCGTAAGGACAGGCTCTATGATAAATTGGGCGAAATAATCAAATATCTTAAAAAATTGGGGTACGAATTTAAATCACTTAACCAGATATGTACAAAATAGTTGAGAAGAGGGAGCTTACACCTGTTATTTATAAGTTTAAGGTTGAGGCTCCTGTTATTGCCGCTTCCGCCCTGCCGGGGCAGTTCCTTATAATAAGAAGCGGAGAGAATGGTGAGAGGGTTCCGCTTACTATCTGTGATTACGACAAGGAGAAGAGTCTTGTGACCATTGTCATTCAGGTAATTGGTCATTCCAGCAGAAAAATCAGTCTGTTGAACGAGGGTGATTGTATAACGGACTTTGCCGGTCCGCTTGGCAATCCTGCAAAATATGTCAACTGGAGCGATGCCGATTTGAAGGGCAAACGTTTTCTCTTTATTGCCGGTGGCCTGGGCATTGCCCCGGTATATCCTCAGGTAAAATACCTCAAGAGCAAGGGTGCCCACGCAGATGTTATTCTGGGCGCCAAAACCGCATCTCTGCTTATTATGGAGGAGGAGCTTAAAGAGTATGCAGATAACCTCTATATCTGCACAGACGATGGCTCCAAGGGATTCAAGGGTCTGGTTACGGAGAAGATGAAGAGTCTGCTCAAAAGAGAGGAAGGCGAGGCTCCTGCATACGACGAGCTTGTTGCAATAGGCCCTATGATAATGATGAAGTTTGTAACCCTTGCTGCTAAGGAGTTTGGCATTCCGCTTACCGTAAGCCTTAACACAATTATGGTGGATGGAACCGGAATGTGCGGTGCCTGCAGAGTAACCGTTGGCGGCAAAGTAAAGTTCGCCTGCTCGGACGGTCCGGAGTTTGACGCCTATCAGGTAGATTTTGACGAGGCATTGAGAAGACTGGGAATGTACAAAGAGTTTGAAGCCGCCGCCAACGCCCGCGACACCGCAGCATCCGCAAAGTGAATGCCGCAGCCCGCGCCACAGCAGCAATACCGCGCCACACACCAAGTAATAGCAGCTGCCAAAGAGCAACCGCGCAGTTCAAAAAAATTACAAGTTTTATAGAAAAGAGAAATACAATGGCAAACAATATTCCAAGAGTTAAAGTAAGAGAGCAGGCTCCGGAGGAGAGAGTACATAATTTTGAAGAGGTCTGCTATGGTTACAACAGAGATGAAGCCCTGCTGGAGGCAAGCCGGTGTCTTAATTGCAAGAACCCCTCATGCATGAAGGCCTGCCCTGTCTCAATAAAGATTCCGCTCTTTATCAGCAAACTGACACAAGGCGACATTCAGGGCGCCGGCAGAGTCATTGCAGAGGATAGTTCGCTCCCGGCAATATGCGGACGCGTATGCCCTCAGGAGAACCAGTGTGAGGGCTCCTGCATACTTGGCAAACGCGGCGAGCCCGTAGCAATAGGCAAACTGGAACGCTTTGTAGCAGACACTCTGCTAGATATGCCTGACAATTGCGCTGCCCCTGCCAATTGCTCTGCCCCTACCCCAAATAGCACCTGCGGCAACAAATCAAAACGCATTGCCGTTATTGGCAGCGGCCCAAGCAGCCTTGCCTGCGCCGGCGACCTTGCCAAGATGGGCTATGACGTAACAATCTTTGAGAGCCTGCATAAAGCCGGAGGAGTGCTGGTATATGGCATCCCGGAGTTCCGACTCCCAAAGCAGAAGATTGTGGAGAGGGAGATAGAGAGCATCAAAGCGCTTGGAGTTAAGATAAAGACCAACATCTTTATCGGGAAGAGCATACATATAAAAGACCTTATGGAGAGAGAGGGCTTCAGCGCCATCTTCATTGGCACCGGTGCGGGCCTGCCTCGCTTTATGAACATCCCTGGAGAGAGCCTCAACGGCGTCTTCTCTGCCAATGAGTTCCTTACCCGAACAAATCTTATGAGGGCTTATCTTCCCGATGCTGAGACGCCTATCATCTCCGGCAAAGAGGTGTGTGTAGTAGGTGGCGGAAATGTAGCTATGGATGCTGCAAGAAGCGCTGCAAGACTAGGTTCTAAAGTAACGGTAGTATATAGAAGAACAGAGGCCGAACTTCCGGCAAGAGCAGAAGAGGTTCACCACGCAAAAGAGGAGGGCATAATCTTCAAGACTCTAACTAACCCCATAGAGATAATCGGAGATGAGAGAGGATGGGTTAAAGGTCTCCGATGCCAGAAGATGGAGTTAGGAGAGGCCGACGAATCGGGAAGAAGAGCTCCGGTAGCCATTGAGGGCGCAGAGGAGTTTATCCCAACAGAGAGCGTGATAATGGCACTTGGCACAGCACCAAACCCGGTAATAGCCAAATGTACGCCAGGCCTTGCCACAAACAAGAAGGGTTGTATTGCCATAGACGAAAACTGCGCCACCTCCATAAAGGGCATCTTTGCCGGTGGCGACGCAGTCACAGGAGCAGCCACCGTAATCCTCGCCATGGGCGCAGGCCGCAAAGCCGCAGCCGCCATCCACAACTACTGCCAACAAGAATCCCAGGCCTAACCCCCGTCTAACCCCGGCTAACCCCCGGCAGGAGGAGCAGCAACCCCTCTCCACTTACCCCGGTGGTAGGAGCAGTTATCCCTCTCCACTTACCCCGATGTGAGGAGAGGCGACAACTTAGCACAGCAAACCTGCTGGCTGTCCGAGCGGCAATCAGATTGCAACTCCAAGCAGGTGCTGAAAACAGATTGCCACGCCTGGCAGAAGCAGCAACCAGATTGCCACGCTCGGCAGAAGCACCAACAAGATTGCCACGCCCGGCAGAAGCAGAAATCAGGTTGCCACGCTCGGCAGAAGCACCAACCAGATTGCCACGCTCGGCAGAACCCACCTTCTCGGGAAAAAGCGCACAAAAACCCCGATTTTGTGCTCGGCGAGGCCTAAAACCTAGGAAATATTGACCAAAAGCGCACAAAAACCTCGATTTTGTGCTCGAAAACCCTGAAAACGGGGGTTCCGGCAGCCAAAAGGGCACAAAAACCCCGATTTTGTGCTCGGGAAGATGGGGATTGGCACCAGGAAGAGAGGAAATTAGCATCGGAAAGCGCAACCGTTGCCTTCCTGCAAATCACCGCGCACGTTTCAAAAACTTAAATTCCTCATAACCAGATAATTAACTTTTAGCAAGGCGCTCGGTGAGCTCAAATCGAGGCCACCGCGCGGGCCAATGTGCCCCAGAGGTGCCTAGAACAAGGATTCGCGCGCGCGGTGATTTGCAGGAA
>SFUD01000052.1 GCA_004561775.1 bacterium
CCGTTGCCGTCTGCAGCAGAGAGAATTCTCTCCGGCTTGTCTGCGGGGCCGCGCTCCTGCAGCTCCTCTCTCCACATCTCTGTGTAGAGCTTTTCGGACTCCTTCATAAGCTCTCTTGGGGTATATCCGGTAACTTTGCGGAAACTGTAGTCCCGCACAAGCGGGTTGTAGAAATTGCGCCTCATTGTGCGTATGATATCCCATCCCAGGTTGGGGTTGTTCCGCTTCATTCGGGCGGTGGTGTTAAGCAGGTAGCCAAGCGCGTAGTGGTCGGGAGTATAATCTTTATATGACCCAAACCTCCACCTGTTCCAGCTTCTGCTCTCTCCCTGCAGAAGGGCGGCTCTGTAGTAGGCCAGAAAGGAGGCCTGACGGCCCCTTCCGCTCTTGGAGTTCTCTGTCTCTGCCACTACGGCATCTCCCTCCAGAAACCATTTGGGCGGGTAGAGACCTGCGGCAATGCCGGTTGCGCTCTCTCCCGTAAGGTAACTCAGGGCGCGTATGAAGCCCCTCTCCAGGCTGCGCATTTGTGCAACGTGCCGGCTCTCGTGCAGTGCCAGCTGCCGGTGCCAAAGCTGCGGGTAGCTGCCGATTGGGGCCATAGTGTTAAGCTCCATTCTCTTTGGCGCCCACGTAACAAGGCCATTTCCAAGCATATAGTCTGTGTGGAGCACTACCGGAAAGAGGCGTTTTGCATTGTATGCTCCCGACCCCTCGAATGAGAGAGGGGAGAGCCCCTCCAACGAGTTAAGATAGAGGTGGGCAAGAGAGTCGCTGCCTGCAGGAAAGATTACTCTGTAGTGAGCTCCTTTGATGCTCATCCACTCTTTGCTTCCCGAATCTGCTATGCCGTAAAAATATTGCGCCTTTGCACCTGCCGAAGAGATTAGTGCAATGGAGAGAGTGATGATTAGTTTGCAGAGACTCTTCTTCATTAGATGATTGCAGTTTTGTACTTTGGTGCGAATTTAATCAACTCTTTTCAATTCTAACTCATTTTTATCTTACCTTTGTAGGGATTTGTCAATTATTTAAATTTCTATGATTAAAAGCATAAGACTCTTTTCTCTTGGCCTTGCTCTCTTTGCAATGGCCCTTCCGGCGCTCTCGCAGGATAATTCGGGAAGCTCTCAAAGCGATTCGGCAAGATTTGTTAATGCCGATTGGCACCTGCAGAAGGTGGCAGGAGGAACATACTTCAGGCAGTATGCCTTTGTAGATACGGTTGCGCCACTCTTTAAGTCAAATCAGGTTATCTCCATATTGGCTCTGGAGAAGGGCGCTCTTACAGGTGAACAGAAGAATAAGGAGTATAAGTATGGCCGCAGGGTGGTGGATATTGTTACGGCAGGCAAACTTGCCACGGTCTCTTATATGGCAAAATCCAACGAGGCAATTGCATCTGTAAATGGATCCTTTTTTGATATGGATATGACCAAGGATGCCTCTGTAACCTATTTTAGAGTGGATAATAAGGAGCTGGCAGCCAATAGGGTAGAGAAGCAGGGAGATGAGTATGTGATAAAGTTTATGCAGACTGCCGCTGTGGCTACAAAGGGCGGAAGGCTCTTTATTGTAAAGGCAGATGCCTCTGACCCCGATTGGGTTAACAAGGTGGATGCGGAGGATATGCTCTGCACCGGTCCGCTGCTTATCTATAACGGTGAGAAGATGCCGCTGGAGGAGATCTCCTTTAATACAAAGCGTCATAACAGAACCGGCGTGGCGGCTCTTGCAGACGGCACGCTGCTCCTTATTGTTGCAGACGGACGCAGCAAGGAGGCTAGCGGTCTTACAATGAAGGAGTTCCAGCAGATTGGAAGCTGGCTGGGCGCTGTGGATATGGTTAATATGGATGGCGGAGGTTCCAGCACAATGTATGTGGTAAACAGGGGCGTGGTAAACTACCCGTCGGACAACAAAACCTTTGACCATAACGGCGAGCGTCCTGTTGCCAATGCCATTATTATAAGTTTCAGAAAGAATTGACGCTTTTGCAGATGGATGTTAGGGAGAAGGTTAGGATTCTGCCCGGCGAGCCGGGCGTTTACAGGTTCCTGGACTCCTCCGGGCGCATTATCTACATTGGAAAGGCAAAGAACCTTAAAAAGCGGGTCTCCCAATATTTTCAGCCCCCGGAGAGGCTTAATGTAAAGACAAGAGTGCTGGTCTCCAAGATTGCAGACCTTGAGCATACCGTTGTGGAGAGCGAAGAGGATGCTTTCCTGCTGGAGAATAACCTCATAAAGCAGTATAAGCCAAAGTATAACATACTGCTTAAAGATGACAAGACCTATCCTTGGATATGCCTCAAAAGAGAGCCCTTCCCCAGAGTCTTCATCACAAGGCGCCTTGTGAGGGACGGCTCTGCGTGGTATGGGCCCTACAGCTCCTCTCTTCACGCAAAGAATCTGGTAGATCTTATTCACAGCATCTATCCTCTAAGAACCTGCAAGTACTCGCTCACTCCGGAGAATATAGCCTCCGGCAAGATTCGTCCCTGCCTTAATATGCATATAAAGAAGTGTATGGCTCCCTGTGCCGGGCTTATCTCTGCAGAGGAGTATAATGCTATGATTGAGGATGTTGAGCGTATTCTTAAGGGTAAGACAGGAGAGCTTATGCGCTCTGTAAAGGCAAAGATGAAGAGCGCCGCGGCAAATCTGGAGTTTGAGGAGGCGCAGCGTTATAAGGAGCAGTACCAAAGCCTGGAAAACCACTACAGCAAGTCTCTGATTGTAAGCCCGGAGGTGAGAGACCTGGACCTCTTCTCCATACTCTTTGAGGGCAGCTTTGCCTTTGGAAATTTTCTTAGGGTAAATGACGGTTGCATAACCTCCAGTCTCAATATGGAGTTTAAGTTGGCAATAGAGGAGCCGGAGGAGGAGGTGCTGGGGCGTTTCATAATGGAGATATACCAGATTGTGGAGCCTAACAGAGAGATAGTTGTTCCATTTATGCCCTCGCTTCCGCTTGCAGACAAAAATATTCACGTGCCGCTGCGTGGCGACAAACTTAGCCTGCTGGAGTTGAGCAAAAAGAATGCGGCGGCCTTTAAATTCCAACGCCTAAAGCAGGAGGAGATAAAGGACCCGGAGGCGGAGAGCAGCGGAATGCGTATGGTAAATGCTCTGCAAAAGGCGCTGAACCTTAAAGAGCTTCCGGTGCATATAGAGTGCTTCGACAACTCCAACATTCAAGGCACAAACCCTGTAGGGGCTTGTGTGGTCTTCAAGCGCGGCAAGCCAAGCAAGAGGGACTACAGAATTTTTAACATAAAGAGCGTAGTTGGCCCAAATGATTATGCAACAATGTATGAGGTAATTACAAGGCGCTACTCCCGATTGGTGGCTGAGGGGGAGCCGCTGCCCCAGCTTATTCTGGTGGATGGCGGAAGAGGTCAGATTACCTATGCACACGCAGCTCTGCAGGATTTGAACCTTGCAGATAAGATAGAGCTGGCCGGCCTAGCAGAGCGGCTGGAAGAGATTATCCTGCCGGGCGACCCTGTCTCATATTTTATGGATAAAAACTCTCCCGCACTGAAGCTTCTTATGCAGTTGAGGGACGAGGCGCACCGCTTTGGAATAACCCGGCACAGAGACCGCAGAAGCAAGGAGCAGACTCTCTCCAGGCTCTCGCAGGTTCCGGGCGTTGGACCGGCAAGGGAAGAGAAGCTGATAAGGGAGTTCAAGAGCCTAAAACGCATCCTTGATTTGCCATATGAAAAACTTGCAGATTTCATTGGAAATAAGGTGGCAGATGCCATTTGGACCCATTTTGGCAAAAAGGGAAATTTTAATTAACTTTGGGCGTCTTTTATGCGGAATAGAAAAGCTATTTATTATGCCCAAAAAGGAGAAGAAGCTTATTTATAATTCACAGGTTCAGGATGCCATAAAGATTCATGGTCCTCTGGGAAAGGTGATTGCCGGTGTTGCAATGCAGCTTATCGGTTTTAACAAGATAAATAGAATCTATAGCCAAATGTCTGAATATCAGGGGCGTGATTTTGCAGAGAAATGGCTGCAGCATGAGGAGATATCTATAGATGTAAAGGAGAGTGAACTCAGTTACATTCCAAAGGAGGGTCCCTTTATCATTCTCTCCAACCATCCTTACGGGGCAATAGACGGTTTGGCAATGCTTAGCGAGATTGGCAGGCTGAGGCCGGATTTAAAGATTCTTACAAATTTTATCCTCTCCTACATACCCAACCTTACAGATAGCTTCTTTCCTGTAAATCCATTTAAAGATAAACCGGGTATAAAGAGCAGCCTGAAGGGGCTCAAAATGGCAAAAGACCATCTGCAGAGGGGCGGTGCGCTGGGCATCTTCCCGGCAGGTGAGGTCTCTTCCAACAACAATGAGGATGGAGTGGTTAAGGATATTCCTTGGCAACTCTCTATTGTAAAACTGGTAAGAAACAGCGGTGTGCCAATCATACCAGTCTATTTCGACGGTCAGAATTCCGCTCTCTTCCATCTTATGGGCAAGATTCACCCGCTACTGAGAACAGTGCGTCTGCCTCACGAGTTGTCAAACAAAAAGAAGAAGACAGTAGCGCTGAGAATAGGCCACCCTATCTCTTTTAGCGAGATAGAGGATTTTACAACCTTGCAGGATTTGGGCGCCTACCTTTACAACAGAACCTATGCGCTTGAATCGCATCTCTACAGTCACGATTTCTCCAACCTCAACACCTATGGAGAGTATGTGCCAAAACCTGTGGATCCGCAGGTGTTGGAAGAGGAGATAGAGACAAGAAGCAGTGACAAACTCTTCTCTGCGGGCTCTTACGACTGTTTCTTCTCCTCTTACAAGGATATTCCTAACATTATGCACGAGATTGGCGTAAGAAGGGAGGAGTCTTTCAGAAATGTGGGTGAGGGCACAGGCGCAGAGATAGATACAGACAAATTCGATACTTACTATAAACATCTCTATATCTGGGACAGGGAGAAGAAGGGCATAGTTGGCGCCTACAGGCTTGGTATGTGCAAGGAGATAATAAAGCAGTATGGCATAGATGGTCTCTACAGCAACAGTCTCTTCCGCTACAAGGCTCCATTCATACCTCATCTGGAGAAGACAATAGAGCTTGGAAGGTCTTTTGTGGCGCTTAGCCACCAGAAGGAGGCTCTTCCTCTGGCACTTCTCATAAAGGGACTCTTCTATGTGCTTCTCAAATATCCCGATATAAAATATTTTATTGGTCCTGTTAGCATAAGTTCCTGGTATCCGCCTCTCTATCGTACCTTTATGATCTATTATCTGAAGCAGAAACACGCCGATTCCAAATTCAGCGGCCTGGTAGATCCTATAGAGCCTTTTGAGCCACAGGCAGGCAGGGTAGATGTGGGGGCGCTGCTTAAGACACGTATGGACTCCATAGAGAGGTTCGACAAGTTCCTCTACAGAATGAGCAACGGGGAGTACAGGCTCCCTACCCTTCTAAAGAAGTATCTTAAAATAAATTGCCGCATTGTGGATTATAATGTGGACCCAAGTTTCAACTATTGTGTGGATGGCCTTATTATGCTGGATGTTGCAGATCTGCCAAAGGCAGAGATAGATGCTCTGAGCAAAGATTTCAAGGAGGAGGAGAGAGAGGCTATCTACAAGAGGTTCGACCTCTAAGGAACAGGGTCATATCCGCTTCCTCCCCAAGGGTGGCATCTTAATATCCTCTTTATTGCAAGCCAAGTGCCTTTAAAGACTCCGTATTTGCGGAGCGCCTCCAGTGCGTATTGCGAGCAGGTTGGTGTAAATCTGCAGCAGGAGGGTTTTAGCGGCGATATGCATATCTGATAAAATCGTACAAGCAGCACCAGCGGAGCTGTTGCAACTCTTCTTGCAAGGCTGCAACTCTGTGGCGCATTTTTGGAATTATCTGCGGCAACTGCTGTTG
>SFUD01000053.1 GCA_004561775.1 bacterium
TGCCCCAGAGGTGCCTAGAACAAGGATTCGTGCGCGCGGTGATTTGCAGGAACTGCGCCACGGACAACCAGCAGCAGCATTTGCCATCCAACACCTGCGCCTCGGCCAGGCGACAGCCTCATTCGGCGGAGATACGGAGGTGGCGTAGGTAATCGGTGCAGATGGGCCGAAAGATTTGCGTCTGTCTGAGCAGCAGCTCCAAGGTGGCAGCAATGGGGATTGACGCATATATATAAATAAGTGCAGGAAAGTTCGCACACCGCAGCTGCGAGTTAGCAAATCCGGCCCAGGTGCGCCAGATTGCTAGCCAAACCGGAGTACTTTTCTCCGCCGGATGAGGTTTGTTGCTGGTCGGGGGTGCCGTGGGGAGCCAGTGCTGCATCATCGGGAAGCCGCCGGCAGAAGCCGCTGCGCAGAAGCCAAAACGCTGGAGCCAAGGCGCAGAACCTGGCAGCAGATGCCTCCTAACTGCTAATTAATAATCTGGGAGTTTGGTCATTATTCATTTTAATTATACTTTTGCATTTTCGAAATAATAGATAGAATTTATGAGACGAGGTATAATAGTATCATTAGCCCTTTTGCTTGCAAATGTTCTGCAAGCGGCACCTGCGAACGTGGCACAGAACGCACCTGCGAACGCGACACTTGCGGCCGTGGCGCCTGCGAATGATGCCCCTGCGGCCGTGGCACAAGAACAGAGTGCTAATGTTGCACAGGGCGCCCCTGTTGGCGTGGTGACAACGCAGGGTGTGCCGGAGGGTAGAGTTGAAGGTCAACGGGTGGTGGCAGGAGAGCCGAGGAGCATTTCGCTTGCGGAGGCGCTAAGGATTGCCATCGGGAATAATTTGGACCTTAAGAATAGCCGCAATCTTGTTAAAAAGGGGGAGGAGAATATTAGTGAGAATAGGGCAAGGTTGCTGCCTCAGATTAATGCGGCTTTTGGGTTTAATGATAATTTTGAGCCGCCTGTCTCTGTTACGGACGGGTCGGCCTATGGCAATAAGTATAATGTTACGCAGACTCTGCAGTTTAATGCTTCAGGGAGCTTGCAACTGCAGATGCCTCTCTATAGCAAGACTCTTTATACGGCGCTGGCCATCTCCAAGACTATGCTGCAGCTGAATAAGCTCTCCTATGAGAAGGCAAGGGAGGAGATTATGATGCAGCTGGCAAACCTCTATTATCTTATTCAGAATACCACAGAGCAGATAGCTATTGTTAAGGATAATATTGGCAGAATGGAGGAGCTGGAGAAGATTACAAGCGCTTTTGTGGAGAATGGGTTCTCTCTGGCAATAGACAGGCAGCGCGTGAGCGTGCGACTGGAGAATCTGCGCGTGCAGTTTGCCAATGCGGAGGCTATGCTGGCAGAGCAGTACAATATGCTCAAATATATTATGGATCTCTCTCCCGATGAGAATATTGCCGTGGAGGAAAAGTCGGTGGAGAGTATAGATGCGGCGCAGACTTGCGGATTGAGTGACAACCTTTACGAACTGCAGCTTGTGCGCGCACAGGAGAATCTTGCCGGAGAGCAGGTGAAACTTGCCAAGGATGCATATCTTCCTACCCTTATGCTTACGGGCAACTTTACCTATAGCGCATTTACAGATAATTTCAAGAACTGGTTCCGATCCGGAGAGTCAAATCATTGGTATAAGTCCAACGGGTTGGGGCTCTCGCTCCGCGTGCCTATCTTCAGCGGCTTTGAGAGAAGGTCCAAGCTGAGAAAGGCAAAACTGGACCTTGAGAATGCGCGCATTACTACCGACAAATCCCTGAAGGGTTTGCAGATGCAGTATGCCAATGCCGTGAACGACCTTATGAACAATGAGCGCAACTATATTAAACAGAGAGAGAATTACAATCTTGCAGAGAGCATATACAGGGTAACGTCGGACCGTTACAAAGAGGGCATTGTCTCTATGGTGGAGGTGCTGCAGGATGAGATGAGTATGAGCGAGGCGCAGAACAACTACCTTACAGCGCACTACAACTACCAGATTTCCAATCTCTCCGTTCTTAAACTTACCGGAAGATTGAATACACTACTTAAAGAAAACAAATAACAGAGTATGACAAAAGATAATACAGAGCAGAGAGAGGGTCTGCAGCAACAGGCGCAGAAGTTGCGCAAACAGAAGACCCGCCAGATGATAGTTAGCCTTATAGGTATTGCCATATTGCTCTTTGGCCTTATAAAGGTTATCCTTATCTTTATTAACTACGCCACAACGGAGTCCAGCAACGATGCCCAGATAGAACAGTATATCTCTCCGGTAAACCTAAGAGCCTCCGGATATATAAAGAAGATCTATTTCCAGGAGCATCAGAGAGTAAAGAAGGGAGATACCCTGCTTGTACTGGACGACCGTGAGTACCTTATACGTCTTATGGAGGCCGAGGCTGCGCTTAAGGATGCAATGGCCGGCGCCAATGTAATAAGCGCAACCCTTAATACAACAGAGACCTCTGCCTCTGTATATGATGCCTCCATTGCAGAGATAGAGGTAAGGCTGGAGAAACTTGCAAAGGACCGCCAGCGCTATCAGAACCTTGTTGCGCGCAATGCAGCAACCCCTATCCAGCTGGAGCAGATAGAGACGGAGTATGTTGCAACAAAGAAGAAGCTGGATGCAGTGCAGAAGCAGAAGAAGGCAGCCCTCTCCGGAGTAACAGAGGTGGAGAGGCGCAAGGCAAACTCCGCTGCAGCAATAGAGCGCACTACAGCCGCCCTGGAGATGGCAAAACTTAATCTCTCATACACCGTGGTCCTTGCTCCTTACGACGGTACGCTTGGCCGCCGTGCAATGGAGGAGGGACAGATGGTAAATGCGGGTCAGACCATTACATATATTATTCCCGATACCCAAAAGTGGGTGATTGCCAACTATAAAGAGACCCAGATAGAGAACCTTTATGTGGGACAGGAGGTGGAGATTACCGTAGATGCCTTCAAGGGCAAGAAGTTTACCGGCAAGGTTACTGCAATCTCTGCGGCAACCGGCGCAAAGTACTCGCTTGTTCCTACAGACAACTCTGCAGGAAACTTTGTAAAGATTCAGCAGCGTGTGCCGGTGCGCATAGATTTTACCAATCTGAGCAAAGAGGATAACGAGAGCCTTGCCGCCGGTATGATGGCAGTTGTTCAGGCAAAGATTAAATAACTCTTGGGAATAAGTATAAGAGTATGAACAAGAACTTCCCGTTTTACGACTGGGTGCCTAAGCCGCTGGGAATAATCTTCCTGATATTCCTCTTTATACCAATAATGACCGTTGGCGGAGTCTATTCGGCCAACAGCTCGGAGATGGTAGGGGGGCTTGGCATTATGTCTGAACATATCTCATTTGTGGGTTTTGTCACCTCTGTGGGTATGGCGGCCTTCTCCCCATTCTTCTACACCTTTGTATGCCTCAGAAGGCAGAAGCTTATGATGGTATGGGGCTTTATCATACTCTTTGTATTCAGTTATATCTGTGCCATTACAGAGAGTGTCTTCATACTTGCGCTCTGCAGCCTGATAATGGGTTTCATAAGACAGTCGCTGCTTATGTGCAACCTCTTTACCCTTATAAAGTACGGATTTAACATAGAGGCCACAAATAATCTTACGCCGGGAAATGAGCCAAAAGATGAAGCTGGTTGGGACAAGATGGATTCCGAGAAGACGGTAAGTATGCCAACCATCTACTTTTTCTTTATGGTGCTGGGTCAGATTGGCACCTGGGTTACAGCTTGGTTTGCATATAACTATCAGTGGCAGGACGTTTACTATGTAATGATGGCTGTGCTTGGAGTCTCTACAATAATTATCCACTTCACAATGCCTATGAACAGGTACAGGGGAGTAAAGGCGCCGCTAAATTTCAGCAAGTTTGGAAATGTTACCATCTTCTGCATAATGTGCTGCTCCTTTATCTTTGTGATGGTTTATGGCAAGACTCTGGATTGGTACGACCATCCTTATATACGTTGGGCAACCTTTATCTTCTTTGTCTCAATGGCTCTCTTTGTATGGCTGGAGAGAGCAAGGCGCTCTCCATATTTCCTGCTGGAGGCCTTCAGGTGGAGAAGCATCCTTGGAGGAATACTTCTCTTTGCGGGACTTATGATTCTTAACTCCAGCGCAATGTTTGTAAATGTCTTTACAAGCGTGGGAATGAAGATGGATAACCTTCAAGTGGCAGGGCTTAACAACTGGGTGCTGCTTGGCTATTTCTTGGGACTGGTTGCGGCAATCATATGCAGCCGAAGGGGCATTCATCTTAAGTATCTCTTTGCTTTTGGTTTCCTGCTAATTGGATTGGCATCGTTGTATATGTACTTTGAGGTTCAGACGGCAGGTTTGCTGGAGCATATGAAATGGCCTGTTATCATAAGGGCAACCGGAATGATGATACTCTACTCCATAACAGCTGTTTATGCCAACCAGCGAATGCCATACAGGCTTATGTCAACCTGGGTATGCATTATGCTTACCTTCCGTATGATAGTTGGCCCGGGCATAGGTTCTGCTCTCTATTCCAATATGTTGCAGCATAGGCAGCAGCACTACATAGTGCGCCTGGCCCACGATGTGGACAGGATGGATCCCGATGCTGCCGCAACCTATGACAATACTATAAGGGGACTGCAGATGCAGGGCAAGAGCAGGGCGGAGGCAGAGGCTATGGCTGCCCTCTCAACCAAGGGTAAGGTGCAGGTGCAGGCAACCCTCCTGGCTTTGAAAGACCTGGCAGGACTTACCATATATGGTTGTATCATTGCAGCAGTTGTTGTGGTAGCAGTGCCTTGGCCAAAGAGGCGTCTCAAGCCGGAAGAGCTTGGTGGTGCTGATGAGGCGCTCCAGAGGTGCTGATGAGGCGCTCAAGGGGTGCCTATGAGGTGCTGAGCACGGAGTTGCGCGAACCTTTGCTCCTGTAGCGGCGTCTCCACCATTTTGGTCTGAGACGGTAGGCAAGCAGACGCAGAGGGCGTATGTGGCGCTCTATCTTATCGGGATAAATATCCTTAATATTTACCAATATTCCGGTCTCTTCCACTCCGCCAAAGCCTTTGTTTATAGATGTGCCAAAGACCTTCATAGAGGGTGAGAGGTTCATATATGAGTTTATCAGGGGTGGAATGTGCTCGCCATTCTCCTTTATTTTGTGCTGCAACTGGCGGTATCCCTCCCTATAGTCCAGCCCATTGAAGAGGTGCACAAGGTAGGGGTTGTTTATATCTGCATCCAATGCCTCTCTTGGCACTACAAGCTGCTCCGTATCTTCAAAATATTTGTGCAGGAAGTGGAGAAGAAGGTTGCGAGCGCGCACATTGTAGGAGGTGTACATTGTTACCTTTCCAAAGAAGTATCGTATGTTGGAGTACTTTACAACAAGGGCTCCAAGTCCGTCCCAGAGGTTGTCCAGGGCAAAGAGACTTTTGCGTTTGATGTTGGTGCTCTGGTAGTTTGGCTGTATGAAGGATCGGCCAAGTTCTATGGTGTAGGGGAGGTAGTCTTTTTTGAAGGTCTCCGAGAAGGTGAAGAGCTCGTAGGTGGCCATCTTCTCCGGCTGCAGTCCGCCGCCGCAGTGGATATATCTGTATCCGCCAATTATCTCCTCATCCTTGGGGTCCCATACAATCAGCTGGCGGTAGGGCTCAAGAGGATCTACGTCATATTCGTCTATATCAACAGATTTGCCTGTGCCTCCGCCGCTCATCCTGAACGATATCTCCCTTAAGCGGCCAATCTCCTTCATAATCATAGGAGAGTCTGCAGCTGTTACTTCAAAGATGTAGTTATCCCCCTTGCGGGTCTTTCTTATGAATTTATCCTCTGTAAGTTCCTTTTTTATCAGCACCCTGTCTACGGGTTGGATAATTGCATCCATAGTCTCTCTCTTTAATG
>SFUD01000054.1 GCA_004561775.1 bacterium
AGCCGCAATGACCGTATGCGGAGATTCTCTCTACTTCTACAACTCCTCATACGACCCTGTTACCTGGGCAGCTACATTCAATTATGGTATCATAAATGTCAAGAGTAAGAGCAAAATCTCTGACAAAATCATAACAGACGGCACAGAGAGCGCAATCACAACACCATATTGCATTGCTGTAAATCCAACCACAAGAGATATATTCATTACAGATGCCAAGGATTACGCTCTGCCGGGAAGCGTTCACTGCTACTCTAAGGCAGGAGTTCTCAAATGGTCTCAGACCACAGGCATAATACCGGGTTCAATAGCATTTACAACAAAGGCACTACAATAAAAGAGATTACACTAGTTATGGAACAGCAGGAAAAGAGAGGTTACGTTCAGGTCTATACAGGCAATGGAAAGGGAAAGACCACAGCCTCATTCGGGTTGGCATTAAGAGCCGCCGGAGCGGGAAAGAAGGTCTTTATTGGCCAGTTTGCAAAGGGCCAGCTCTATTCGGAGATAAATGCCGTACACAAGTTTCTCTCCGAATATGTAACCGTAAGACAATATGGTCTTAAATGTTTCTTGAGCAAGGAGCCCAACAGTATGGAGATAGACGCCGCCAGAGCGGGTCTGGAGGAGATGAGAAAGATTCTCGCATCCGGCCTATACGATGTTGTGATTATGGAGGAGGCTAACATTGCAGTAAAGTACAATCTCTTTACAGCCAAGGAGCTTATAGATGCTGTGGAGCAGAGAGCCCCTAAGACAGAGGTTATCATTACCGGCCGATATGCCTCACAGGAGATAATGGATTATGCAGACCTTGTTACAGAGATGCGGGAGGTCAAACACTACTACCAGAAGGGCGTAATGGCCCGCAAGGGAATAGAGTTCTAACTGCATATCATATCTTAAAGAGATGAGATACGCATCAACAAGATTAACGGCAGCACTGCTCCTTTTATGGTGCAGTGCTCTTCTCTGCTCTTGCGGAGGCAGCAGCAGCGGCAATCGGGATGCAAATGAGGATTTTGTTGTGGTCTCCCTTGCACCCTCTGCCACCCGCATCATCTACGAGTTGGGCGCGCAGAACTCTCTTAAGGGCTGCACAAGTTATTGCTCAACTGCTCCCGAAGATAGCATAGAGGTAGTCTCAGACATACTTACTCCAAATATCGAGAAGATTATCTCCTTAAAGCCAAATCTGGTTGTTGCAACAGCAATGCTTGGAGCGCAGCACATAAGGAGCCTGGAGAAATTTGGAATAAAGGTATTGATGCTGCCCTACCCCAAATCTGTTGATGAGGCCTTTGAGCAATATCTGGAGATTGCAGAGATTGTTGGCAAGGGGCAGATTGCGCAGCAGCACCTTAAAGAGTACAGGAGCCATATTGAGCAGGTTTCCCAAAGTATGGGCAAGAGGGACGAGAGCCTCTTTATACAGATAGGCGCAGACCCGCTCTTTGCTGCAACAGAGGGAACCTTCCTAAGCAACTGCGCAGAGGTGTGCGGACTGCGCAATATTATGGACAGCACAAGCAATGGCCTGGTAAACAAGGAGTTTGTGATAACATCCAACCCCAAATGGATGCTCCTTATACTAATGGACAACCTGCAGGAGAAGGCATATAAAGAGTGGCTGGAGTTTAAGAACCTAAGCGCAGTAAAGGATGGGCGCATACTCCTTCTGGACGACAACTTCTGCCAGCCTACCCCATCCTCCATTATTGGCATAGTAGATAGCCTTAAGAGTTTTATAGATAAGCACTAAGAGATTATGAAAGGCAGAGGCAAGAGAATCATTTATATGATATTGCTGCTCTCTCTGGCAGTTGTGGCCATCATAGCCTCGCTCTGCATTGGAGAGCTCTCCTTCTCGCCTCTTCATCTTCCCGATATTCTCCGCAACAATGGCTCAATGGAGCAGCAGATTCTGCTTAATCTCAGGCTCCCCAGAACTCTTATGGCCTTTGCCGTAGGAGGCTCGCTTAGCCTCTGCGGAGTGATTCTGCAGGGAATTTACAGGAATCCTCTGGTAGAACCCTACACACTTGGAATCTCCGGAGGAGCCTCTCTTGGTGTTACAATTGCAATAGTCTGCGGCTTCTCCGCACTCTCTACAATGGTGCTTCCGCTCTTTGGTTTTGCGGGCGCCTTTGTCACTATCTTTATTGTATATATGCTTAGCATAACCAGAGGACGCAGCGAGATTAACCGTATGCTGCTTGTTGGAATAATGATAAGTTTCATCTCCTCCTCTATGGTTATGTTCCTTGTCTCCATAACAACAGCCCAGAAGGTGCACAGCATAATCTTCTGGACAATGGGGTCGCTAAGCGAGAGCAGCAACAGAGTGGCGCTCTCTCTTGTTGCGCTTGCGCTTCTTACACTTGCCATTACCTATCTCTTTGCCACACCGCTCAACGCGCTCAGGCTTGGAGAGGATAAGGCAAGGCACCTTGGCATAGAGACCACCTCCACAATCAGATGGCTCTTTATCATAACATCTCTCCTTACAGGCAGCTGCATTGCCCTTGCCGGTGTAATAGGATTTGTTGGCCTTATTGTGCCGCAGGCCGCACGCTACCTCTTTGGCGAGGATTATAAAAACCTTCTTGCAGGCTCCTTCATTACGGGCAGCATCTTCCTTGTAATATGCGATATTATAGCAAGAACCATCATCTACCCTAACGAACTTCCGGTGGGTGTAATAACCGGAATTGTTGGCGGGGTGGCCTTCATCATTATTCTGAGCAGGTCTAAAAAGAGGAGGAGGGGATAGTATGGGAGCAGAGATTAAGAGAACACATTCCACCGTCAATGCGCCCTTCTTTAAGGTAACCAACCTCTCCTGCGGGTATGGCAAGGGCAACTTTGCGCTTAAAGGAATAGATTTAAGTGTTGGAAAGGGAGAATTCTACGGCATTCTGGGAAGAAACGGTTCCGGCAAGAGCACACTCTTCAAGGGCATCTGCGGAGATATAAGAACCTTTGAGGGGAGTATAACCCTTGGAGGAAGGTCGCTGCTTGATATGCCTGCCAAAGAGAAGGCCAGATGCATTGCGGTAGTCTCCCAATTTGCAGAGGTTGCCCCCATAACGGTAGAGGAGTATGTTCTTATGGGACGCACTCCATACCGCACAAAGTTCAGCTTCAGTTACAGCAGCAACGACTACGCAATTGCCGCAAAATATATGAACCTTACCGGCATCTCACAACTCTCCGGCAAACTTATTACAGAGATTAGCGGCGGGGAGAGGCAGATGGCCAGCATTGCCAGCGCGCTGGCTCAGGAGCCCCAGCTTCTGCTGCTGGATGAGCCAACCTCCCATCTGGATATCTATTATCAGATAAAGATAATGGACCTTCTGCAGAGTCTCAACAGAGAGGAGAACCTTACCGTGGTAATGATACTGCACGACCTCAACCTTGCCGGCGAGTATTGCACCGGGCTCTCCATTATGAAGGAGGGAGTATTGAAATACACCGGCACCCCCGCCCAAATCCTAACCTGGGAGAAGATAGAGGATGCATACGGCACCCCTGTAATAACAGGAGCGAACCCCGTCTCCGGCAAGCCTTGCGTCTATACGCTCTCCAAGTGCACCATCAACAGGAGCATAAAGCCCTAAGCGCCAATCACATCTTTATTCGTCTAGCATTGGGAAGCAACGAGTTGCATCGGTTGCCAAGGTTCTTCACAAATCCCACTCCTGCACCCTTATAGGTAAGCAGCAGATAACCTGTTGGAGCATCGGGAAGCAGAAGAGGCTCCTTTGCCAGAAAGGCCTGAATCTGCTCCAGCGGGAGTTCCACCCTCTCCACCTTAAATTTATAGTTATCCCAAAGATAATCCAGAATTGTCCCAATATGCAGAGAGAGCGCAAGGTCTGCGTGCGGCACAAGTGCAACTCCGCCCCGCTTGGATGCCAGCATTGTTGCAACAGCCCTGCCGGAACTCACAATTTTAAGATGCTTGGAGAGCAGTTTTATCTCAGGCACAAGCTGCTCCGGGAGCAGTTTCAACAAATCTCCCTTAATCTCCTTATGCCATCTAAGCTCCCTCTCTGGCGCACAAGCCCCCGCGGCAGCTCTTCCCGCAGCGGCATCTCTTCCCGCACTGGCATCTCTTCCTGCAGTGGCATCATCTCTTCCCGCAGCGGCCTCCTCTGCGGCCCGTTTGCAGAGAATTGCAAAGAATTGCCCCTCTCCTCTTGCCAAGCCCGGCAAGAACTGATATCCCAAAGATGCGGCTTTGCCCTCTCCCACCGCCTCCACACCGCAGGAGCGCAAAAGTTCCCACTCCTGTGGTGCCAACGGAATTACCTCAGCACCAAGCTCTTCAACTATATATTGCACATTGTCTGCATTCTCAAGGTGATTGAAGGTGCAGGTAGAGTAGATAAGATATCCTCCTTGCCGCAACGCAGGCCATATATCATTAAGGATTCTCCTTTGACGCTGCGCGCAGAGCTTAACATTGTTAAGGCTCCACTCCCCTATTGCATCGGGATTCTTGCGGAACATACCCTCTCCCGAACAGGGGGCATCTACAAGAATAAGGTCGAAGAGATTTTGCAGCTTTGAGAAGGCAGATGGGTCGCTGTTTGTTACCACACTGTTTGCCACGCCCCACTTTGCCATATTCTCTGCAAGAGTTGCCGCTCTGGATGAAATTACCTCATTGCTTACCAGCAGCCCCCTCTCATTCATAAGGTCTGCAAGATGGGTGGATTTGCCACCCGGCGCTGCGCACAAATCCAAAACTCTTTTTGGGGCCTGCGGGGAGGAATTGGCGGCAGAGGTGCCATAGAGCGTTCTCCACACCGACTCCAGATATGTGCAGGAGGGGTCTTGAACATAGTAGAGACCTGCATTAAAGAGCGGCTGCTGTGCAAAGTTAGGACGCTCTGCAAGATAATATGTTCCGCTGGTCCAAGGCACCCTCTCTCCCAGGGAGAGGCCGGAGAATGCAAAGTCTGAGGCAGTACTGCCGCCGGGAAGCACTGCTTGGAGCTCTGCGCACTTTCTGCTGTTAAAACGCACTGCGGTTATTCCATTCTCCTCTCCAAAGAGCGCAGGAAATGCCTTGGCGGCAATCTCTTCGCCAAGCGATTCTATGAAGAGCCTCTTGAAATCCTCCACAGAAAGCCCTCCGTACCTATTTGAACTGATTTATATCCACTCCTGCCGGCATCTCGCCTCTGAAGGCTGCCGAGAGGGCATCTGTAACCTGGTCCACAATCTGCTGCAGCTTTCCTCCAAACATTGTCTTCATAAGGAAGTTGAGCTCTGCATCCAGCTCTATGTGAAACTCTGTAAGAGCCACCTCTATTGCATCCAGTTTAACGGTAAGGGTAAAGTTAAATGGCATAGCGCCAAACTGCTCATAGGTAATGGAAGAGAAGGGATTGCGATCCACTATCTTCATTCCTACATTAAAGCCCTTTACCGTTCCCTCTATGGTATCTTCTGTTGCCCTAATCTCCTCCCTCTTCTCCGGGGGAAGGTTGGCAATGAAATTCTGCATATTTGAAAAGAGGTTAAAGAGCGCATAAGCCGGCGCCTTAACCTCTATTCTCTTGCCGGAGATATGAGTTATTCCCATACTATTTGCCCCACAATTCCGGATTGATTCTCCACTCCTTAAGCAGATTGAGCATTGCGCCATCTATGTAATTCTTCTCTACGGCCAGATCCAGAAGTGTCTCATACTGGCTTAGGGTATAGAGTGTTACATTTGCCTCCTCAAAGGCTCTGATGGATTTTATGAAATGGTATGAGAAGATTGCCACCATACCATCCACAATTGCGCCATTCTTCTCCAAAGCATCTACCGCAGAGAGGCTGCTCTTACCTGTAGAGATAA